>NZ_JBHTRI010000025.1:0-127159 GCF_042796085.1 Streptomyces sp. NPDC056452 | reverse complement strand
AGGCGCGTGGGCCCGCGCCGCACGGCGCGGGCCCTCGCTTTGGTCCGGACACCCCGGGGCGGTACGGTCGACGGTCGTAGCACGTAGAGAAAGGGCGTCGATGGCGATTGCCAAGGCCGAACGGCTGATGAACCTGGCACTGTGTCTGCTGGGTACCCGGCGCCCGCTCAGCAAACGTGAGCTCCGCGGGTCCATCGAGGCCTACATGGAAGCGGGCTCGGACGAATCCTTCAACCGGATGTTCGAGCGCGACAAGGACGATCTGCGCGAACTCGGTCTGGTCATCGAGACCGTGGAGAACCTGGACGGCGACACCGGCTACCTCGCGCGCCGCGACAGCAACCGGCTGCCCCCCATCACGCTGGACGCCGAGGAGGCCGCCGCCCTCGGGCTCGCCGCCAAGGTCTGGCAGCAGGCACGGCTGGCCGGGGCCGCCAGCGGCGCCCTGCAGAAGCTGCGCGCCGCGGGCATGCCGGAGGCCGAGGACACGTACGAGGTGCACAGCGCCCTCGAACCCCGCATTCCGGTCCACGAGGCCGCCTTCGAGCCGCTGATGCTGGCCTGCAGGGACCGCCGCCCCGTCACCTTCGACTACCGCAAGGCCAACGCCGCCCGCCCCGAGCAGCGCCAGGTGGAGCCCTGGACGCTCGAGTGCTGGCGCGGCCACTGGTACCTGGCCGGCTGGGACCGCGACAGGGGCGCCGAGAGGGTCTTCCGGCTGTCCAGGATCTCCGGCCGGGTCCGCTCCCGGGCCGGGGCCTTCACCGCCCCGGTGCCCGATGTGGTGACCGTGCGCGAGACCGTGGAGAGCTGGGCGGGGGAGACCGCGACCAGGACCGCCCGGATCAGGCTGCGCGCCGGGTCCGGCTACCCGCTGCGCTCCCGCGCCATATCCGAACGGGAACTCGGTGACGGATGGGACGAGTTGGAGATTCCGTACGGACACGGACTGGACGCCTGGCTCGTCGAGTTCGGACCGGACGTCGTCGTGGAGGAACCCGCCGATCTGCGGGCCGATGTGATGGACCGGCTGCGCGCCGTGGCCAAGGACTGAGGGGACCCGTACTCGTGGCCACGAACGCGATCGACCAGACCAGGCGGATGCTCTCCCTGGTGACGTACCTGCGCGAGCGCCCCGGCGCCCACGTCCAGGACGTCGCCCGGGCCTTCGGGATCACCGAGGACGAGCTGATCTCCGACCTCGACGTGCTCCCCATGTGCGGCACCAGCTTCCGCGGCGGTGACCTGCTCGACATCGACACCGACGGCGACCGGATCTGGTGGCACAACCCGGACGATGTCGCGGAGCCGCTCCGGCTGGCCGCGGACGAGGCCACGGCGCTGCTCGTCGCGGCCCGTGCGGTGGCCACGCTGCCCGGGCTGCGCGAGAGCGACCGGCAGGCGCTGGTGCGCGCGACCGCGAAGCTGGAGACGGCGGCCGGAGAAGTCGGGGCGGCCAGTTCGCGGCTCTCGGTGATCTTCGAGTCCGAGGGCGGGGTCTTCGCCGAGGTCGACCGGGCGATCTCCGAGCGCCGCCGCCTCTGGCTGCGCTACTACTCTCCCGCGCGCGACGAGCTCACCGAGCGCGAGGTGGACCCGATCCGCCTGTTCGCCGTCGGCCACACCTATATGGAGGGCTGGTGCCGGCTCTCCGAGGCGCGGCGTACGTTCCGGCTCGACAGGGTCGCCGAGATCCGGCTGCTCGACGCCCCGGCCGCACCGCCGGAGCTCGAACTGCGTGATCTTTCGGAGGGCCTGGTGCAGCCGGCGGCCGAGGACCCGGAGGTCGTCGTCGAGGTGGGACCCGGGGGCCGGTGGGTCGCCGAGTACTACCCGCACGACAGCGCGGAGGAACTGCCCGACGGGGGTCTGCGGATCACACTCCGTACCCCCGACCCCGCCTCGCTGCGCAGGCTCGCCCTGAGGCTGGGCGGAGAAGGGCGCATCACGGCGCCGGAGGATCTCGCGCAGAGTGCGCGGACGGCGGCCCGGGAAGCGCTCGCCGCCTATGACGGTGCCCTCTGAGCGGCGGCCGGCGGAACACGGAGGAGACAGAGGCCGTATGACTGCGATATCGAGTAGGCAGACCGGGCCGGTAGCGGTACCGGTGCCCGCCACCGTCCGGTTCCGGGCCGCGTGCCCGGACTGCCGCGAGAGATTCGAGCTGGCGGCGGGTGCCCTGCGCCTCGCGATAGGCGCGAGCCGTCGCACGACCTTCTACTCCTTCACCTGCCCCGAGTGCGGCTCGGCCGTCCGCAAGCCCGCCGGGGAGCGCATCATCGAACTCCTCACCGGCGGCGGAGTGCGGACCCTTCGTCTCCACACCGCCCTGCGGTGACCGCCGCGCAGTAACGAGAAGACATCGAGGCTCCGTCCATGTTCTGGCCCATGCTCGCCATCGCTCTGGGATTCCTCGGCCTGGCCGTGCTCGGAATCCTGGCTGTCAAGGTCTTCATCGAGGCGCAGCGGCTCGGCCGCCAGGTTTCGGCCACCACGAAGCGGATCAACCGAGCGGCGGAGGATCTCGAACGAGCGGCAACCGGTCTCGCGGACACCGGTGAGGCCCTGCGATAGCAGGGGAGCGGCCTTAAGGATTCACCGGTTCGGGGGGTACGCTGCTGGAGTCGGCCCAGGCTAGGGAGGTGCGGGCCGCAAGCGGGAGTATGCACGGGCATTGCCTCGCGTTTACCCCTGCGGGTTACGATCGCTGCCAGCGCGCAGGTCGGACGTACGTCCGGTCGAACGGGTAGTGAGTCCACCCTCCAGTCGCCTCAGTGAGAAGGAAGTCGCACATGCCGCTCGGCAATCTGAAGCCCCTCGAGATCATCCTGATCATCGCTGTCATCCTGCTGCTCTTCGGTGCCAAGAAGCTTCCCGACATGGCGCGTTCGCTCGGCAAGTCGGCCCGCATCCTCAAGAGCGAGGCCAAGGCCATGAAGAAGGACGGCGCGGAACCCGCGACACCCACCACGGAGACCGTCGCGGACACCGCTCCGCAGCCGGCCCCCGCCAAGACGATCCAGGCCGCCCCGGGAGACGTCACCAGCTCCCGCCCGGTCAGCGAGGCCAAGCCCACCACCCAGAGCTGACAGCTGACGCGCTTCACCGACAGCTGCCGCACGAGACGAGGGAAGTGGGTTGCTCAAGTCTGCCCGCAAGCAGGAGAAGGACGACGAGGGGCGGATGCCCCTCCTCGATCACCTGCGTGAGCTGCGCAACCGACTGCTGAAGTCGGTACTTGCCATCGTGATCGCCGTGATCGCGGCAGCGTTCTTCCAGAAGGAAATCTTCGAGTTTCTGATGAAGCCGATCCTGGACTCGGTCGGCTGCAAGAACGGCGCCGTGACCATGGTCAACGGTCGGCCGTGTGCGGAGATGACCACCAACGGTCTGCTGTCGCCCTTCACCATCGCTCTGAAGGTGTCCCTGATGGCGGGCGTGCTGGTGGCCACGCCTGTCTGGCTCTACCAGTTGTGGGCGTTCGTCGCACCGGGCCTGCACAAGCAGGAGAAGCGCTACTCGATGGCGTTCGTGGCCGCCGGCGTTCCGCTGTTCCTCGCCGGTGCCTACCTCGCGTACATGATCCTGCCGCAGACCGCGGAGATCATGCTCGGCTTCACGCCGGACAACGTGAAGAACCTGCTGCCCCTCGACGACTTCCTCGACCTGATCACGCGGATGGTGCTCGTCTTCGGGCTGGCCTTCGAGCTGCCGCTGCTGCTCATCCTGCTCAACATGACCGGGGTCCTGTCCGGAGCCCGCATGCTGCGCTGGTGGCGCGGGATGCTCGTCGGACTCACGGCGTTCGCGGCCATCGCGACGCCGGGCGGCGAGCCCATCTCGATGCTCCTGCTGGCGGGCCCGCTCGCGGTGCTCTACTTCATCGCGGTCGGTTTCTCCCTCCTCAACGACAAACGCAGGCGGCGCCGCAACCCCGACGCCGAACTGGACGACGACGAGGCCTCGCAACTCGACCTCACACCCGAGGACGTCGGCGCGGTCGAGGGTGTATCCGCCTCACGGGCAGCCCTGCCCGAGCAGGCCGGTGGCGAGGCGGACGGTGCCCGATCTCACCGCCTCAACGGTTACGACGACATCACCTGATCTTGTAGGGTCCTCCCCCAGACTCCGTCCAAGGGGACCCCAGTGACCAGCGAGATCACCCTCTTCGTCAATCCCACCGCAGGACGCGGCCGGGGCGCGCGTGCCGCGCAGCCGGCCGCTTCCGCGTTGCGGGACGCCGGATTCTCCGTGCGGACCGTGCTCGGTGAGGATGCCGACGACGCCCTGAGGCGGGCCCGCGAGGCCGTGTCCGCCGGGACCGGTGCACTGATAGCCGTGGGCGGGGACGGCATGATGTCCCTCGCCCTCCAGGCGGTCGCCGGGACCGGGACACCGCTGGGCGTCGTCGCGGTCGGCACCGGCAACGACTTCGCCCGCGCGCTCGGGCTGCCGATCCGCGATCCGGCCGCGGCCGGACGGCTGGCCGCAGAGGCGCTCAAGGCGGGGACGGAGCGCGCGATCGACCTCGGCCGGGTCGGCGAGCGCTGGTTCGGCTCCGTGCTCGCCTCCGGTTTCGACTCGCGGGTCAACGACCGCGGCAACCGGATGCGCTGGGTCGGCGGACGGTTCAAGTACGACCTGGCGATCCTCGCCGAACTGGCGGCCTTCCGGCCGATTCCGTACCGGATCCGGCTGGACGGAGGTCCGGTGCGCGAGATCGAGGCGACGCTGATCGCCGTCGGCAACGGGTCCACGTACGGCGGTGGCATGCGGATCTGCGCGGATGCCGTCATGGACGACGGGCTCTTCGACGTCACCGTGGTCGGGGACTGCAGCCGGTCGACCCTGCTCAAGGTGTTCCCGAAGGTGTACAAGGGGACGCATCTCGACCACCCCGACGTCACCGTGCACCGGGTCGCCTCGATCGAGCTGGCCGCGGCCGGTGTCACCGCGTACGCCGACGGCGAGCCGCTGGGGGCACTGCCCCTCACAGCGACCTGTGTACCCGGCGCCGTCAGGGTCCTTTCACCGTGAATTTAAAGATCGGGCTGACTGTCATACCTGGCGGGTAGGCTCGTATCAAGATGACAGAGGACCTCTCACCAGCTGAGCGATACCAGGCTTCCCGGGTCCGTGCGGCCGAGCAGGCCACCGCCCTCGGGCCCTTCCGCGAGATGTACGAGTTCGGACTGGACCCGTTCCAGATCGAGGCCTGCCAGGCCCTGGAGGCGGGCAAGGGGGTGCTGGTCGCGGCCCCCACGGGGTCGGGCAAGACGATCGTCGGCGAGTTCGCCGTACACCTGGCCCTGGAGCAGGGCCGCAAGTGCTTCTACACCACGCCGATCAAGGCGCTCTCCAACCAGAAGTTCACCGACCTGGTCAGGCGCTACGGCGCGGACAAGGTCGGACTGCTCACCGGGGACAACAGCGTCAACGCGGACGCACCCGTCGTCGTCATGACGACCGAGGTGCTGCGCAACATGCTGTACGCGGGCTCCCAGGCGCTCACCGGCCTCGGCTACGTGGTGATGGACGAGGTGCACTACCTCTCCGACCGCTTCCGCGGCGCCGTGTGGGAGGAAGTGATCATCCACCTGCCGGAGTCGGTGACTCTGGTGTCGCTGTCGGCGACCGTGTCCAACGCCGAGGAGTTCGGCGACTGGCTGGACACCGTCCGGGGCGACACCCAGGTGATCGTCTCCGAGCACCGGCCGGTTCCGCTGTGGCAGCACGTCATGGCCGGACGGCGGATGTACGACCTCTTCGAGGAGGAGACCGACCACGGCGGCCGGGGCACCGGCCGGCGCGAGGTCAACCCCGACCTCGTCAGGCTCGCCCGCATGGAGAACCAGCGCGGATACAACCCGCGCGAGCGCCGCCGGGGCAAGATGGTGCGCGAGGCCGACCGCGAGCGCGAGCGGCGTCAGCGCAGCCGGATCTGGACCCCGGCCAGGCCCGAGGTCATCGACCGGCTCGACGCCGAGGGGCTGCTGCCCGCGATCACGTTCATCTTCAGCCGGGCCGGCTGCGAGGGGGCCGTCCAGCAGTGCCTGCAGGCGGGGCTGCGGCTCAACGACGAGGACAAGCGCCGTCTGGTGCGGGAGATCGTCGAGGAGCGGACAGCGTCCATCCCGCCCGAGGACCTCCATGTCCTCGGGTACTACGAGTGGCTCGAAGGCCTGGAGCGGGGCATCGCCGCGCACCACGCCGGCATGCTGCCGACCTTCAAGGAGGTCGTCGAGGAGCTGTTCGTCCGCGGCCTGGTCAAGGCGGTCTTCGCGACGGAGACCCTGGCGCTCGGCATCAACATGCCGGCGCGCTCCGTGGTGCTGGAGAAGCTCGTCAAGTGGAACGGCGAGCAGCACGCCGACATCACTCCCGGCGAGTACACCCAGCTGACCGGGCGGGCCGGGCGCCGAGGCATCGACGTCGAGGGCCATGCGGTGGTCCTGTGGCAGCGGGGCATGGACCCGGGCGCGCTCGCCGGACTCGCGGGTACCCGTACGTATCCGCTGCGTTCCAGCTTCCGGCCCTCGTACAACATGGCCGTGAACCTCGTGCAGCAGTTCGGGCGGCACCGGTCGCGCGAGCTGCTGGAGACCTCCTTCGCGCAGTTCCAGGCGGACCGTTCGGTCGTCGGCATCTCCCGGCAGGTCCAGCGCAACGAGGAGGGCCTGGAGGGCTACCGCGAGGGCATGACCTGCCATCTCGGGGACTTCGAGGAGTACGCGCGGCTGCGCCGCGACCTCAAGGACCGGGAGACGGACCTGGCCAAGCAGGGCGCGGCGCAGCGGCGTGCCGCCGCCGCGTCGTCGCTGGAGAAGCTCAAGCCCGGTGACATCATCCATGTGCCGACCGGCAAGTTCGCGGGACTGGCGCTGGTGCTGGACCCGGGGCTGCCGGGAGGACGCACCAACGGGCACCGCGGGCTGGAGTACCACGACGGGCCGCGTCCGCTGGTGCTGACCGCGGAGCGTCAGGTCAAGCGGCTGGCCCACATCGACTTCCCGGTGCCGGTGGAGGCGCTGGAGCGGATGCGGGTCCCCAAGTCCTTCAACCCGCGTTCCCCGCAGTCGCGCCGTGATCTGGCGTCCGCGCTGCGCAGCAAGGCCGGGCACATCGATCCGGGACGCCACCGCAAGGAGCGGGCCGCGGCGGCCGACGACCGGGAGATCGCCCGGCTGCGCAGCGAGCTGCGCGCACACCCGTGCCACGGGTGCGACGAGCGTGAGGACCACGCGCGGTGGGCGGAGCGGTACCACCGGCTGCAGCGCGACACCCGGCAGCTGGAACACCGGATCGAGGGGCGGACGAACACGATCGCCCGCACCTTCGACCGGATCGTCGCGCTCCTCACCGAGCTCGACTATCTGCGGGGCAGCGAGGTCACGGACAACGGCAGGCGGCTGGCACGGCTCTACGGCGAGCTCGACCTGCTGGCGAGCGAGTGCCTGCGCGAAGGCGTCTGGGAGGGGCTGAACCCCGCCGAGCTCGCGGCGTGCGTGTCGGCGCTGGTCTACGAGTCGCGTCAGGCGGACGACGCGGTGGCGCCCAAGCTGCCGTCCGGTCCGGCGAAGACGGCGATGGGTGAGATGGTCCGCATCTGGGGCAGGCTCGACGCCCTGGAGGAGGACTTCAAGATCAGCCAGACGGAGGGGGTCGGCCAGCGCGAGCCCGATCTCGGTTTCGCCTGGGCCGTCTACATGTGGGCCTCGGGGCGGACGCTGGACGAGGTGCTGCGGGAGGCGGAGATGCCGGCCGGCGACTTCGTGCGCTGGTGCAAGCAGGTCATCGATGTGCTCGGCCAGATCGCGGCCGCCGCGCCCCGGGACGGGAGTTCGGTGGCGAAGAACGCGCACAAGGCCGTCGACGGGGTGCTGCGGGGCGTGGTGGCGTACAGCTCCGTGGGGTGATCCCGGCGGGGTGAGTCCCGTCGGTCCGGAACAGCGGAGTGGCCGCAGGCGTGTTCGTGCCTGTGGCCACTTCTCTGCGTTCGCGGTCCTCTCCGCTACGTCTTCCTGTTCATCACCGCGAGACCCGCGCAGACCGCCCCCAGCACGACAGCCAGGCCTCCGACGATCACGTTGTTGAGGATGACGCCCATATCGGGGCTCGAGCCCACGATCCAGGGCGACACGATCAGCCAGGCGCCCAGGGCGCAGATGGCAATGCTCATGCCGGTCATCCGTTCCGGCATGGCGGTGAAGCACAGCGCCAGAACGGCGATCGCGATACCGATGACGAGGTTGTGTGTCACCAGGGCCGGCTGGCTCGCCGTGAAGTGCAGCACCCAGGGCGAGACGGCGCAGTACAGACCGAGGAGGAACACAGGCGCATCGGCGAGAGCGGTACTGCGGCCGCCGCCGCTCATCACGCGGTCGTGGCGCTCCCGCATCTCATCGACATCGGGATGTCCCGATAGGTCACTCCTGTGCGAGACGTTACTCATGAGATCGTCTCCTTCGTACCTTGGAAGGGCGACCGCGGTACGGATGGCGCGGTCATCGTCTCTCCAGCCAGTGTGCTCTTATATGTCTCTTATGTGTAGGTTTTCTGGCGGTGGATTCCTGCGTTTCCGTCGAGACGGTCGGCCAGTGACACCAGGTCCGCGGCCCGCAGCACCCGGTCCCCGTACCCCGGCAGCGGCACGTGCAGGGTTCGCGTCCAGCGTTCAGGTACGGCGCCGAGCCCGTACACCGCTCCTGCCAGTCCGCCGGTGACCGCCGCGACCGTGTCGGTGTCCCCGCCCACGTCGACGGCGGCGGCGAGCGCGCTCTCGAAGCCGGAGGTGGTGCGCAGTGCCCAGAGGGCGGTGCCGAGGCAGGGCCACACCGCGCCGTTGAACTCGGTCGCGTCGTCCGGATGCCGGCCGGGTGCGAGCACGGTCGCCCAACGGTCCCGGTGGTCGACATGCACCTCGGCGAGGGCGCCGGGTACGGCGGCGAGGGGGTCGTCGCCGTCCAGGGCGACGCGCACCAGCTCGTGAAGGACGGCGGTGCCTTCCCACGCGGCCCGGTCGCCATGGGTCAGGGCCGCGATACGACGTGCGGCGTCCATGGTCGCCGCACGCCCCTGTCGCGCGAAGTAGACGGCGGAGGTGGCCGCCCGCATCAGCGAACCGTTGCCCGCCGCACGCGCGTTGACCTGGAAATGCAGGGCGGCGGCCAGGTCCCAGGGATCCCCGCTGGTCAGGACGTCCTCGGTCTGCAGGCCGATGTCCTTGGGTTCGCCGGCCGCCCAGCGCCTGAACCGGGCGAAGATGTCGGAGAGTTCGAGACCGCCGTTGTCCAGCAGGGACTCGCCGACGAGAACGGCCATCTGCGTGTCGTCCGTTGCCTCGCCCGGATCCCAGCCCCCGCCCCCGCACAGCGTCCCCACGCCGTCCGGGAAGCGGGCGCCGAACACACCGGGCGCCCCGAACTCGAAGGGGGCGCCCAGTGCGTCTCCGGCCGCGGAGCCGACCACGGCACCGGCGGCACGGTCCCTCCGGGCCGCCTTCCCCGGCTCGCTCGTTCCAGGAGTGCGGCCCTCGGGGCCCGTTCTGCTCATACGGTCAGCGTACGAGCCGAGGGGAACGTCAGGCGGCCGGCATCAGGACGGTGTCGATGATGTAGACCGTGGCGTTGGCCGTGGGGACGTTGCCGCAGACGACCTTCGAGGAGTCGTTCACGGTGTACGTCATGTCCGAACCGGACGTCGTCAGCTGCGTCTTGGCCAAGGTGTCGAAGGAGCCCTTGTCCAGCTGCGAGGGCGCCAGCTTCTCGCCCACGACGTGCGAGGTGAGCACCTTGGTGAGCGCGGCCTTGTCGGCGAGCAGCTTGTCCAGGTCGGCCTTCGGGATCTTGGCGAAGGCGTCGTTGGTCGGGGCGAACACCGTGATGTTCTCGGCACTGTTCAGGGTGTCGACGAGACCGGCCTGCTTGACGGCCGTGACCAGGGTGGACAGCGCCGGGTTGTTCGACGCCGCCGTGGCGACCGGGTCCTGGGCCATCCCCGCGAAGGAGCCGGCGCCGTCCTTCGGGACCGTCGCACAGGCCGGGCCGAACGGCTCGTCCATGGGACGGGTCTCCTTGGCCGGAGCGCTCGACGCGGCCTTGTCCGCGCCGGAGTCGGAGCCGGACGCCGCGGTGTCGGAGTCGCTGGAGCAGGCGGTCATCGCCAGCGGCAGCAGGGCTGCTGCGGACACGGCGACGGCGACGCGGCGAAGGTGACGGTTGTTCATGGTGTTCTCCTGTGAGGGTCGTTGATCAACAAAGGGGAGGGGAAAGGAAGAGGGATCGGTGGAACGGCCGGGCGGTCAGGACACGTCGACCACCACCGAGTGCCAGCCGGTCGCACCGTTGGGCACGGTGCCGACACGCTTGTCGGTCTGGGTGACGCCGGTACGGTCGGTCGCGCGGACCTCGAGGGTGTGGTGGCCGGTCGTGGCCGGCCACTCCCACACCCACTGGCGCCAGGTGTCACGACCGGCCTCGGCGGCCAGTCGTGCGGTGTGCCATTCGCCGCCGTCCACCCGGACCTCGACCCGGGCGATGCCCCGGTGCTGGGCCCAGGCGACGCCGGCGACGGGAACGGTGCCCGCGCGCGGGGAGGCGAAGGGGCGGGGCGTGTCGATGCGTGACTGGGTCTTGACGGGAGCCTCGCGCGACCAGTCGCGCTCGACCCAGTACGCGTCGTACGCGTCGAACGTCGTGAGTTCGATGTCCCGGATCCACTTGCAGGCCGAGACGTAGCCGTACAGACCGGGAACGACCATCCGGACGGGGAAGCCGTGGTCGAACGGCAGGGGTTCGCCGTTCATACCGACCGCGAGCAGTGCGTCGCGGCCGTCCATGACCGCCTCGACCGGTGTGCCGATCGTCATCCCGTCGACGGAACGCGCCACGATCTGGTCCGCGGGCCCGCCCTTCGACGGGGGCTTCACCCCGGCCTCGCTCAGCAGGTCGGCCAGTCGTACGCCGATCCACCGGGCGTTGCCCACGTACGGACCGCCCACCTGATTGGACACGCAGGTCAGCGTGATGTCCCGCTCGACGAGTTCGCGCCCCAGGAGGTCCTGGAAGCCGAGGGTGACGGGTCGCGCCACTCCCTTGCCGTGGATCCGCAGCCGCCACCGGTCGGCGTCGACGCGCGGGACCACCAGGGCGGTGTCCACCCGGTAGAAGTCCTTGTTCGGTGTCACGAAGGAGCTCAGCCCCCGGATCCCCAGATCGGCGCCCGCGGGTACCGCGGGAGCCGGCGAGGCGGGTGAAGGGAGTGCGATCTCGCCGCGTGAGGCGGAGACCCCGGCCAGTTCGGACGCCTGGAGCCGACGGCCCAGGAGTCCGGCACCGGCCGAGGCCGCCGCGGCAGCGGTCGCCGCGATCACGAATCCGCGGCGGTCGAAGGCACCCTGCGCCCCGCCGCCCGTCTCACCCGCCGCGGGAGACGGGCCGGCTGCCGGCGCGAGCCGTCCGGCCAGGAGGTACAGGACCCCCGCGGCCACCACGGCGCCCACGACCGACGGCAGCGCGTCGCTCGGGCGGCCCTCCGGCCGCCCGGCCGCCGCGACTGCGCCGACCGCACCGAAGACCAGTACGGCCGCAGCGCCGCTCCGCCGGTGCCGCAGCGCGAGGACCCCGACCGCCATGGCGAAGAGCGCCAGGAGTACGAGGATCCCGAGCTGCAGCACCAACTTGTCGCTGGTGCCGAAGTTCCGTACGGCGAAGTCCTTGACGGCCGCGGGAGTCCGGTCGATGACCGCCCCGCCCACCGCCGTGACCGGCCCCGCCTCGGGACGTACGGCAGCCGCGACGAGTTCGGCCACGCACAGGGCGGTGAACCCGGCGATCAGACCGCTGAGCGCGGCGAACGCGGCGCGTGCCCAGCGGGATCCCCGGGACGCGGAGGCCCCGTCCTTCTGCGAAACGTATCGGTCTGTGCTCACACCAGGAGTTCGGCACCGGGGGCCCCGCGGATTGGTCGTTCACCCGATCGAAGGAAGTTCAGGCAGCGGCCAATCCGCCGGCCTACCTGCACCGAATGACCTCTGAGGGGTTCTCCAGCGAGCCCCGGTCAGCCGTGGAACACCGGAAGGAACCCCCATGACAACGGAGCGGCGGCGCACAGCCGTGGTCGGCAGCGGAGTGGCGGGCTTGACCGCGGCGTACGTCCTGGGCAGGGCGCGGGACGTGACACTCCACGAGGCCGACGAGCGCGTCGGGGGCCACGCCCACACCCACGACCTGACCTCCTCGGACGGCCGCATACACCGCGTCGACTCCGGGTTCATCGTGCACAACCGGCGTACGTACCCCCATCTGCTCCGGCTCTTCGACGAACTCGGGGTCGCCACCCAGGAGTCGGAGATGAGCATGTCCGTGCGCTGCGAGGGCTGCGGCCTGGAGTACGCGGGCGCCCGGGGCGCCGCGGGGCTGTTCGCCCGGCCGGGCGCCGCCCTGCGGGGCCCGTACCTGAGGATGCTCGCCGAAGTGCCCCGCTTCCACCGGGCCGCCCGGGCCCTGCTCGCCCGGGACGACGGCGCGTCCCCCATGACCCTGGGGCAGTTCGCCGCCCGGGGCCGCTTCTCCCCTTACTTCACGGCCCACTTCCTGACGCCCATGGTCTCCGCCGTCTGGTCCTGCGACCCGGTGACCGCGCTGCGCTACCCGGCCCGCTACCTCTTCCGGTTCCTGGATCACCACGGGATGCTCTCGATCGGCGGGTCCCCGGTGTGGCGGACCGTCACCGGCGGATCGCGCGCCTACGTCGACCGCATCGCCAAGCAGGTGCACTCCGTGCGTACCTCCACCCCCGTGCGAGCGGTGCGCCGGCACAGCGACGGCGTGGAGATCGTCACCGAGGACGGTGCCACGCAGGAGTACGACGAGGTGGTCGTCGCCACCCACCCCGACCAGGCGCTCCGCCTGCTCGCCGACCCCACCGACGAGGAACGGCGCACCCTCGGCGCCTTCCGCTACTCCCACAACCCCACGCTGCTGCACACCGATACCGCGGTCCTGCCGCGCAGCCGGCGCGCCGCGGCCTCGTGGAACTACCTGATGCCGTCCTGCGCGGCCGATGCCGACCGGGTCACCGTCAGCTACGACATGAACCGGCTCCAGCGGCTGGACGCCCCCGAGCGGTTCGTCGTCACGCTGAACGGTGCGGACAGGGTCGACCCGGACCTCGTCCGGGCCCGCATGCTCTACGAGCACCCCGTCTTCACCCCGGAATCGGTCGCCGCCCAGGCCCGGCTGCCGGACCTTTCGGGACCGGTCACCGCCTACGCCGGGGCGTACCACGGCTGGGGGTTCCACGAGGACGGCTGCCGTTCCGGAGCCGAGGCGGCCGCCGCCCTGGGGGTGACCTGGTGAACGCCCTCTATCCGTGCGCCATCACCCACGTACGCACCTCTCCGCGCCGGTACGACCTGCGGCACCGCAGCTATCTGTGGCTGATCGACCCGGACCGGCCGCCACGGCTCCCGGCCGTCCTGCGCCCGCTGGCCCGCTTCGACGCGCGCGACCACTTCGGCGGCACGGCCCCCACGGTCCGGGCCGGGCTGGAGCGGTTCCTCGCCGCCCGGGGCATCGACCTCGCCGACGGCACCGTCACCATGCTCACCCAGGCCCGGGTCCTCGGCCATGTCTTCAATCCGCTGACCGTCTACTGGTGCCACCGCCCCGACGGCACGCCGCTCTGCGTGGTCGCCGAGGTGCACAACACCTACGGGGAACGTCACTGCTACCTGCTGCGCCCGGACGCCGCCGACCGGGCGGTGACCGGCAAGGAGTTCTACGTGTCGCCGTTCTTCCCCGTGGACGGCGACTACCGCATGCGGCTGCCCGAGCCCGACGGACGGCTGAACCTGACGATCCATCTGGAGCGAGCGGGAGCGCGTCCGTTCACAGCGACCGTACGGGGCGTTCGGCGCCCCGGTACGCCTGCCCAGTTGCTCAGGCTCTTCCTCCGCCACCCCTTTTCCACCGTTGTCGTATCCGCCGCCATCCGGCTGCACGGCATCCGGCTGTTCCTGCGCCGGCTGCCGGTCCAGTCACGTCCCCGTCACCGCACCCAGGAAGGCATGCAGTGAAGGTGCCCACCTCTCCCACTCCCTCCGCCCCGCCCGTCGCCCCCGCCCGCAGCGGCGCCATTCCCGCCCAGGCCAGAGGTGCCACGGCCCCCCTCACGGGCGTCGACCCGGACAGATGGCCCGATGTCGCGGTCCAGCCGTCGGCGTCCGGGGCCAGGACCGCCGTGGCCGAACGGCTCGTCCGGCACGCCCTCTCACGGCTCCCGCTGCGCGCCCGGCTCGCCGGCCGCGACAGCATCGGGCTGGGCGGGCCGCTCATGGAGATCCGGCGGCCCGACGCGTTCTTCCGGCGTATCGGCGCGAGCGGGCTGGTCGGCTTCGGCGAGTCGTACATGGCCGGCGAATGGGAGTCGCCGGACCTCGTCGGCGTCCTGACGGTCCTCGCCGGCAACGCGGCCGACCTCGTCCCCGCACCGCTGCAGAAGCTGCGGAGACTGTGGGCACCGCGGCAGCCCGCCGCGCAGACCAACACCCCCGAGGGCTCCCGCGACAACATCAGCCACCACTACGACCTGTCGAACGACCTGTTCGCGCTCTTCCTCGACGACACGCTGACGTACTCCTCGGCCGTCTTCCGCGGATTCCCGGCCGAGCACGACCTGCTGGCCGCCGGCCAGCACCGCAAGATCGACCGGCTGCTCGACATGGCCGGCGTGAGCGGGGGCACGGAGCTGCTGGAGATCGGCACCGGCTGGGGCGAACTCGCCCTCCGGGCCGCCGCCCGCGGCGCCCGCGTCACCACCCTGACGCTCTCCCGGGAACAGCAGGAACTGGCCAGGGCCAGGATCCGCGAGGCCGGCCACGAGGACCGCGTGGACGTGCGGCTGTGCGACTACCGGGACGTCACCGGGGAGTTCGACGCGGTCGTCAGCGTCGAGATGATCGAGGCCGTCGGCCAGGAGTTCTGGCCGGTGTACTTCCGCACGCTGGACCGCTGCCTCGCCCCCGGCGGGCGCATCGCCCTCCAGGCGATCACGATGCCGGACGACCGGATGCTGGCCAGCAGCAGCACCCACACCTGGATCCAGAAGTACATCTTCCCCGGCGGGCTGCTCCCCTCCACCGAGTCGATCGAGCGCGTCACCACCGCGCACACCACCCTGCGGACGAGGCAGCGCAGCACCTACGGCATGCACTACGCCGAGACCCTCAGGCTGTGGCGTGAGCGCTTCGAGGAGCGGGCGGACCGGGTCGACGCCCTCGGCTTCGACGCGACCTTCCGGCGCATGTGGACCTTCTACCTCGCCTACTCCGAAGCCGGATTCCGGTCCGGCTATCTCGATGTGCAGCAGATTCTCCTGACCCGTGAGGACACCGCGTGAACACCATCACCCACACCCCGGGGTACGGGGCCGCGCAACGCATCGCGCCGGTCATCGAGCAGTTCCTCGGCGGGCCGCCGCCGGTCAGGATCAGGATGTGGGACGGCAGCGAGACCGGTCCCGAGGACGCGCCCACGGTGCACGTCCGTTCGCGCAGGGCGCTGCGCCGCCTCCTCTGGAAGCCGGGCGAACTGGGCCTGGCCGAGGCCTACATCACCGGTGACATCGACATCGACGACAACCTCGCGGCCGGACTGCGCGCCATGCGCCGCGCCTCACGACAGCAGGGCCTGCAACCGCCCCGCCCCGGCCTCGCCGACCGCCTCCGTGCGGCCGGAACCGCCCTGCGCCTCGGAGCGGTCGGCCCCCGCCCGCCGGTCCCCGCGGCCCGGGCCGGGATCGGCGGCGCGCTGCACAGCAAGGCCCGGGACCGGGCGGCCATCAGCCACCACTACGACCTGTCCAACGCGTTCTACTCCCTGCTCCTCGACGAGACCATGGCGTACTCGTGCGGCTACTGGACCGGCACCGGGCCGGACTACGGACCGGCCGACGCCCAGCGCGACAAGCTGGAGCTGATCTGTCGCAAGCTCGGGCTGCGGCCCGGGGCACGCCTCCTCGACATCGGCTGCGGCTGGGGGTCCCTGACCCTGCACGCGGCCGGCAGGCACGGGGTCCGCGTCACCGCGGTCACGCTGGCCGAGGAGCAGGCGGCCTACGTACGCGGTCAGGTCGCGGAGCGCGGCCTGGAGGATCTCGTCGAGGTGCACTGCTGCGACTACCGCGACGTCGCCGCCCTGCCCGGCTTCCAGGGCGGGTACGACGCCGTGTCCACCGTCGAGATGGGGGAGCACGTCGGGGACGCCGAGTACCCGGCCTTCACCGCGCTGCTGCACTCGGTGCTCCGGCCGCAGGGGCGCGCCCTGGTCCAGCAGATGTCCCGCGACTCCACCGCTCCGGGCGGCGGGGCCTTCATCGAGTCGTACATCGCGCCGGACATGCACATGCGCCCGCTCGGTGAGACCGTCGGACTCCTCGAAGGGGCGGGGCTGGAGGTGCGTGACGTGGAGTCGATGCGTGAGCACTACGTGCTGACCGTCGAGGCCTGGCACCGGACCCTGGAGGAGCGCTGGCCCGAGGTCGTCGCCCTGGTCGGCGAGGAGACCGCGCGCGTGTGGCGGCTCTACCTGGTGGGCGGCGCCCTGGCGTTCGAGGAGCGGCGCATGGGCGTCGACCAGATCCTGTCCGTGCGGCCGGATGCGGATGGATCGGCCGGCCTGCCCGCAACCCGGCACGACTGGCACACGGGCCTCGGCGCCGCGGCCGGCCAGGACGGTCGCGCCCCCGCCGAACCGGTCATCGCGGGGCCCCGCCCAGGCTCCGGCCGGTGAGCGGCTTCGCCTGGGCGGCATTCGCCCAGAACCTGGCCGCGGCGGCGGGTGCCGCGCTCGCCGTCATGCTCGTGACGTTCCTGATCGCCCTGCGCAGGCGCCTGCACCGGATCGTCGACGTGGCGTGGGGCGTCGGCTTCGCGGCCGTCGCCCTCGTCTCCTACGCCATGTCGGCGCAGGACGGGGACCAGGCGCGCAGGCTCCTGGTGAGCGCGCTCACCGTCGTCTGGGGGCTGCGGCTCGCCGTGCACATCGGACGACGGGGCCGGGGCCACGGGGAGGATCCGCGGTACGAGGCCATGCTGGCCAAGGCGCCGGGCAGTCCCGACCTGTACGCCCTGCGCAAGGTGTACCTGCTGCAGGGGGCGTTGGTCTGGCTCATCTCCTTGCCGGTACAGGCCGGTTACTACGTGCCGGAGCCGCTGGACGGGTGGGCCTGGGCGGGCACCGCGCTGTGGGCTGTGGGGCTCGGCTTCGAGGCGGTGGGGGACCGGCAACTGGCCCGGTTCAAGAGCGATCCGGCGAACAAGGGCCGGATCATGGACCGGGGGCTGTGGTCCTGGACCCGGCACCCGAACTACTTCGGCGACTTCTGCGTCTGGTGGGGGCTCTTCCTCGTCGTGTGCTCCGACCCCGCGGTCGCGGCGGCGACCCTCGTGGCGCCCGTGGTGATGAGCCTCCTGCTGATCAAGGGCAGCGGCAAGGCGCTGCTGGAGCGGCACATGGCCGGACGGCCCGGTTACGAGAGCTACCGGGCCCGCACCAGCGGATTCCTCCCGTGGCCGCCGGGCAGAAAACGCTGAACAGCCCCTGGGCGCACGCGCCCAGGGGCTCCTGGCCCGGACTCAGGCGCCCGGGAAGTCCATCAGGGCCAGCGGCGCCGAGGTCGGCTGCTCGGATCCACCCGCCGGCTCGACGGTGATGCCCATGCCGGACGCCCCGTCGACCGGCCCGTCCAGCAGTACGGCGTCGTCCGGCGCCGACGGGTTCATCAGACCGGCGGACCGCATGGTCCCGTCGTCGTTGAACCAGAGCTGGTAGACCTTGCCCCCGGGCGGCCGGGCCAGGCCGGAGGCCAGGAAGACCGCCTGGTTCTCGCTCTGCGAGACGACGACGGCCCCGCGTGCCCCGCCGTCCAGGGCTCCCGAGCCGGTCCTGGCATCCGGCGCCGAGAGCACTCGGGCCAGCTGCTCGTTGTGCTGCTGTGCCCGGTGCGCCTCCTGACGGGCGTCCTGCGCGACCTGGTTCTGCCACACGGCGACCCCGCCGAACGCGGCAGCGGCGGCGACACATGCGGCGAGCGCGTACGTCGACCAGCGGCCCGCCCGGCCCGCGGGGGCACCGGCGCGGCCGCTCCGGCCGTGGGCCGGCGGCTCCTGCCGCACCGTCGTGATCTCCCGCAGCACCCGGTCGCGCAACGCGGGCGGCGCAGTGATGGACACCGCGAGTCCGAGCCGGGCGGCGGTGGCGGACAGCTCCCGTACCTCCTGGGTGCACGCCTCGCAGGCCTCCAGATGCCGCTCGAACGCGAGGCGTTCGTCCTCCGGCAGAGCGTGCAGGGCATACGCCCCGGTCAGCGTGTGCAGATCGGCGGTGCTCATGCGTTCACCCCCAGGCAGTCGCGCAGCCGGATCAGCCCGTCGCGCAACCGTGTCTTGATCGTTCCCAGTGGTACGGAGAGCAGCTCGCCGACCTCGCGATAGGTCAGCCCCCGGTAGTACGCCAGGGTCACGGACTGACGCTGGAGCTCGGAGAGCGTCCGCAGGCAGCGCCGGACCTGTTCCCTCTCCAGCCGGGTCTCGACCTGTTCGGAGACTTCGTCGAAGTCGGGCGTGCGGTCCAGCAGCGCAGCCCTGTGCTCCCGCGCCGCGCTCGCCTCGGCCGACCGGACCCGGTCGACGGCGCGGTGGTGGGCCAGGGTGAGGACCCAGTTCATCGCACTGCCGCGGGACGGCTGGAAGCGGGCGGCCGTGCGCCACACCTCGACCAGCACCTCCTGGGCGACTTCCTCGGACTGGGCGGGGTCGCGCAGGACACTGCGCACCAGGCCGAGGACCGACCCGCTGACCATGTCGTACACCTCGCTGAAGGCGTCCTGGTCCCCACGGGCGACCATGACGAGCAGCGCCTGCAGATCGGGCCCCGGCGCGGGTGCCCCGCTGATGTATACGGCCTCTTTCACGCGGATGTTCCTCCCAGGGCACGCATCGGTTTCCTGGGTGATTCGAAGCCGACGGCCGTACGGATTGGTCGGTGGGCCGGAATCGTCGCACGGCCCGGCCACCGTCGACGGGACAGGGACCGGGCCGCAGGGGTGGTCGGGCTCGCTACGCGGCCTTCTCCTGCTCGCGCTCGACCTGCTCGTTCCACTCGCGCTTGACCGAGCGCCAGGCGTCGTCGTTCTGGCCGAGGCGCCAGTAACCGGAGATCGACAGCTGGGCGAGCGGGATACCGCGCTCCAGCCGAAGGTGCCGGCGGATCTCCTTCACGAAGCCCGCCTCGCCGTGGACAAAGGCCTGCACCTCGCCCTCGGGGAAATCGAGCCCTGTCACCGCGGCGGTGAGAGCCTCTCCGACGGGACGGCCGCCCCGGTGCAGCCAGGTCACCACGGCTCCGTCGGGCGTGACGATCTTCTGCTCCTCCGCGGCGTCCGCGACCTCGACGAAGGCGTGCACCAGCGCGCCCGCCGGCATCTGCTCCAGGGCCACGGCGATCGCCGGCAGCGCGCTCTCGTCGCCGACGAGCAGGTGCCAGTCGGCCGAGGCCTGCGGCCCGTAACCGCCGCCGGGGCCCAGGAACGTCACCTGGTCGCCGGGCTGTGCCCGGCTCGCCCACGGACCCGCGAGGCCCTCGTCGCCGTGCACCACGAAGTCGATGGCGAGCTCACGGGCGGCCGGGTCCCAGGAACGCACCGTGTACGTACGGGTGGTGGGCCACTGCTCGCGCGGGTACTCCTCGCGGATCCTGGCCATGTCGAAGGGGTGCGCGTAGTCCGCGCCCTCGGGCGCGAAGCACAGCTTGACGTAGTGGTCGGCGAACCCCGCGAGCTCGAAGCCTGCCAGGCCGTCGCCGCCGAGAACGACCCTCACCATGTGCGGGGTGATCTGCTCGGTGCGCACGACCTGCGCCCCCTGCGCCGTCGGTGCCCGGCGTTCCTGCCGCTCTGCCACAAGGGACTCCCTGCTCTGGTGGGCAATGAACCTCTGTACTTAGGTTTGCCTAAGTTAGCACTTTCACGCCTGGAGTGTGACGAGCAGGCGCTGCAGTGCGCCGCCCAGGCCCCACTGGGCCGCGAGGGCCTCGAGAGCCGCCGGGTCGCGCGGCTCGTCGGGAAGTGCCGGGTCGAATGCGGGCAGCGGTACGTCGCCGGCGACCCGGACCACCTTCGGCGCGACCGCCACGTAGTCCCGCGCCTCGTCGAGACGCTTGCGCTGCGACGGGGTCAGCTTCGAGGCCGGATCGTCGACCGCGGCCATGATCCCGGCCAGATCGCCGAAGGCGTCCAGCAGCTTCGCCGCCGTCTTCTCGCCGATGCCGGGGACTCCCGGCAGTCCGTCGCTCGGATCTCCGCGCAGCAGTGCGAGATCGACGTAGCCGGCGCCGTCGACGCCGTACTTCTCCCGCAGCCATGCCTCGTCGGTCATCTGGAGCGTGCCCACGCCCTTCAGCGGGTACAGCACCCGCACCTCACGGGCGTCGTCGACCAGCTGGTACAGGTCGCGGTCGCCGGTCACGATGTCCACCGGGCCGGTGGCCCGGCCGGCGAGCGTGCCGATCACGTCGTCCGCCTCGTACGGATCGACGCCCACCCTGGCGATGCCGAGTGCGTCCAGGACGTCCTCGATGATCGGGACCTGCGGGGAGAGGGTGTCGGGGGTCTCCTCCTCGTCCGGGACCCCGGCGGGTGTCTCGGCCGCCACCCGGTGCGCCTTGTAGGTGGGGATCAGCTCGACCCGCCAGTGCGGCCGCCAGTCCGCGTCCATGCAGGCGACCAGGTCGTCGGGCCGGTGGTCCTGGACCAGCCGGGCGATGAAGTCGAGCAGCCCGCGCACGGCGTTGACCGGGGTGCCGTCCGGTGCGCGCACCGAGTCCGGTACGCCGAAGTAGGCGCGGAAGTAGAGGGAAGCGGTGTCGAGGAGCATCAGGCGTCGCGTCACACCCCGATGATGCCGCACCGCACCGACACCGCCCGGCGCCTACGCCTGCCGTCCCTCGGCCGCCGTCCCTCGAAGGTGAACTGGATCACACACGTGTTTGGGTTGCGTAAGTGCGGGCAGGCGCGCCACCGGAGCGGACCACGTCCATTTTTCCCGATGCACGTGTTTTGCGGACCGAATCCGCACTGCTCCACGGTCTGCCGGTGGGGGTGGCAGACCGTTTTGGTTCAACGCGTGAGGTGTATGTGTCAAGGCTGCAAGCAGAACACCTGTACAAGGTGTTCGGCAGACGACCCGATCAAGCCGTGCAGAAGCTCGAGAGCGGTACCCACCGCGACGAACTGCGCGCCGACGGAACGACCGCAGCGGTGATCGACGCCTCGTTCACCGTGGAACCGGGCCAGATCTTCGTCGTCATGGGGCTCTCCGGATCCGGAAAGTCCACATTGCTGCGGATGCTCAACGGGCTGCTCGAGCCCACCGCCGGACGTGTGCTGTTCGACGGGCAGGACCTGACCGCCCTGAGCCCTCGCGAGCTGCGCGGCGTCCGCTCCTCCAAGATCAGCATGGTGTTCCAGCACTTTGCGCTCTTCCCCCACAGGAGCGTGCTCGAGAACGCCGCGTACGGGCTGGAAGTGCAGGGCGTACCGCGTGCCGAGCGCGAGAAGCGCGCCGCCGACGCCCTGGAGATGACCGGCCTCGCCGGCTGGGAGAAGTCCTGGCCCGACGAGCTGTCCGGCGGTATGCAGCAGCGAGTCGGCCTGGCCCGCGCGCTCGCCACCGACGCCGATCTCCTGCTGATGGACGAGTCCTTCAGCGCCCTCGACCCGCTGATCCGCCGCGACATGCAGGACCAGCTGCTCGAACTGCAGAAGCGCCTGAAGAAGACCATCGTCTTCATCACCCACGACCTCAACGAGGCCATGCGCCTCGGTGACCGCATCGCCGTGATGCGGGACGGCGAGATCGTCCAGCAGGGCACCGCCGAGGACATCCTCGTCCGGCCGGCCAACGACTACGTGGCCTCCTTCATCCAGGACGTCGACCGCTCCCGCGTGCTCACCGCCGGATCGATCATGGAGAAGCCCGAAGCGGGCCGCTCCGACGAGGACCTGATGGCCGAGGCCCCCGCGACGGTGTCCGCCGAGACGCCCATCGCGGAGCTCTTCACCCCCTGCTCCACCAGCGGGGTCGCCGTAGCCGTCACCGACGCGGAAGGCGGCGTCATCGGCGTCGTGCCGCGCAACCGTCTGCTCGCCGCACTCGGCGAGGAACCGAAGGTCGAGAACGTGCTGCCGGCCCAGCGTGACATCAAGAAGGTGAACGCCGGTGCCTAGGGTCTCCTTCGGCGAGTGGGTCGAGAGCGCCGTCGACTGGCTCCAGTCGAACCTCACCTGGATCTTCGACGCCATCAAGGCCGTCCTCGGCGGCATGTACGACGGTGTCAACGCGGTGCTCGGCGGCGGTGAGCCGCTGCTGATGGCGGCGATCTTCGCCGTGATCGCCTTCTGGCTGCGCGGCATCGTCCCGGCCGTGCTCACCTTCGCGGGCTTCGCGCTGATCGACTCCCTCGCCCTGTGGGACGAGGCGATGGCGACGCTCTCGCTGGTCGTGGTGGCAGCCGTCATCACCATCGTGATCGCGGTGCCCATGGGTATCTGGGCCGCGCGCAACAACAGGGTCAGCGCCGCGCTGCGGCCGGTGCTCGACGTCATGCAGACGATGCCGGCCTTCGTCTACCTGATCCCCGGCGTCATGTTCTTCGGCGTCGGCGTCACCCCGGGTGTCATCGCCACCATCGTCTTCGCGATGCCCCCCGGCGTCCGGATGACCGAGCTCGGCATCCGCCAGGTCGACAGCGAGCTGGTCGAGGCGGCCGCAGCGTTCGGCACCACGCCCAAGGACACCCTGACCCGGGTGCAGCTTCCGCTCGCGCTTCCGACGATCATGGCCGGAATCAACCAGGTCATCATGCTGGCCCTGTCGATGGTCGTCATCGGCGGTATGGCCGGCGCCGGAGGCCTCGGCGAGAAGGTGTACGCCGCGATCACCCAGCTCCAGGTCGGCCTCGCCGCCGAGAGCGGGATCGCCGTCGTCATCCTCGCCATGTACCTCGACCGGATGACCGGAGCGCTCAACGAGCGGGTCTCGCCGCTCGGCCGCCGAGCGGCCGCCAAGGTCGCCGCCGGTGCGCGTCGTCTGAAGTTCACGCACTACAAGCCGGGAACCGCCGTGGCGATGACCGGTGTCGTCGTCCTCGCGCTCGTCGCGGGCGGTCTGAACATCGCCGGCCCGGGCTCGAACGACTCCGGGACCGCCACGGCCGACAGCGGGAACGTCGGCAAGGGCCAGAAGATCAACCTGGGCTACATCCCCTGGGACGAGGGCATCGCCTCCACCTTCCTCTGGAAGGAGCTCCTGGAGCAGCGCGGCTACACCACGGGCATCACCCAGCTCGACGCCGGCCCGCTCTACTCCGGCGTCGCCCGTGGCGACATCGACTTCCAGACGGACTCCTGGCTGCCGACCACGCACAAGGACTACTGGGACAAGTACAGCGGCCAGCTGGACGATCTCGGTTCCTGGTACGGGCCGACCTCGCTGGAGCTGACCGTTCCCTCGTACGTCAAGGGCATCGACTCGCTCGATGACCTCAAGGGCCAGGGCAAGAAGTTCAACGGCAAGATCATCGGCATCGAGTCGAGCGCCGGGATGATGGGCACGCTGAACGAGAAGGTGCTCAAGGAGTACGGCCTGGAGGGCGAGTACAAGGTCGTCTCCTCCAGTACTTCCTCGATGCTGGCCGAGCTGAACGCCTCGATCAAGAAGAAGGAGCCCGTCGTGGTGACCCTGTGGTCGCCGCACTGGGCCTACGGCAAGCACGACCTGAAGAAGCTCAAGGACCCCAAGGGTGCCTGGGGCAAGGGCGAAGAGGTCCACACCGTCGCCCACAAGGGCTTCGCCAAGAAGGCTCCGGCTGTCGCCGACTGGCTGAAGAAGTTCAAGCTCACCGAGAAGCAGCTCACGAGCCTGGAGAACGAGATCCAGGGAGCCGGCCAGGGCAAGGAGCAGGACGGCGTACGCAGCTGGCTGAAGAAGAACCCCGGCCTCGTCGACAAGCTGGCGCCGGTGCCCGGCGGTGCGGGCGGCGCGAAGCAGGGCAAGGACGCGGGCAAGACCGTCAACATGGGGTACTTCCCGTGGGACGAGGCCATCGCCTCCACCTACCTCTGGCAGAACATGCTGGAGGACCGCGGGTACAGGACCACCGTCAAGCAGCTCGACCCGGGCCCGCTCTACACCGGCCTCGCGCAGGGGCAGCTGGACGTCCAGTTCGACTCCTGGCTGCCGACCACGCACAAGGACTACTGGGAGCGGTACAAGGACAACCTCACCGATCTCGGTTCCTGGTACGGGCCGACCTCGCTGGAGCTGACCGTTCCCTCGTACGTCAAGGGCATCGACTCGCTCGATGACCTCAAGGGCCAGGGCAAGAAGTTCAACGGCAAGATCATCGGCATCGAGTCGAGCGCCGGGATGATGGGCACGCTGAACGAGAAGGTGCTCAAGGAGTACGGCCTGGAGGGCGAGTACAAG
The DNA here is from genome assembly GCF_042796085.1 of Streptomyces sp. NPDC056452. Lineage (NCBI taxonomy): Bacteria > Bacillati > Actinomycetota > Actinomycetes > Kitasatosporales > Streptomycetaceae > Streptomyces > Streptomyces sp. NPDC056452. Next base: position 102,615 of record NZ_JBHTRI010000025.1, on the reverse strand, counting down.
GTCGTCTCCTCCAGTACTTCCTCGATGCTGGCCGAGCTGAACCGGTCGATCAAGAAGAAGGAGCCGGTCGTGGTGACCCTGTGGTCGCCGCACTGGGCCTACGGCAAGCACGACCTGAAGAAGCTCAAGGACCCCAAGGGTGCCTGGGGCGAGGGCGAGCAGATCCACACGGTCGCCAAGAAGGACTTCGCCAAGGACTTCCCGGAGTTCACCGGCTGGCTGAAGGACTTCAAGCTCACCGAGGCGCAGCTGGCCTCGCTCGAGGTGGAGATCCAGAAGGGCGGGGCGGGCAAGGAGAAGGAGTCCGCCCGCCACTGGATGGACGCCAACCCGGATGTGGTGGACCAGCTGGCCCCCGTCGGCAGCTGAGTCGTCCGCGTCAGCCGTCAACACCCTGAAGGGGACGGTCCCGGCAGTGAGCCGGGGCCGTCCCCTTCGGGCTGGTCGGAGCCCTCCCGGAACGTTTCCCGGCCATTCACTTCGCCTCCATCGCGCAAACGACATGCGTAGGGTGCTGGCAACCGGGAGGATGGCGATCCGGGGAGGGAGCCGGACATGGACGACAAGGAAGCCCTTCGAGTGGGTGCCGCGGTTCGCCGACGGCGCAGGACCCTGGGCCTCACGCTGGCCGCGGTGGCCGGGCGCAGCGGCCTGTCCGTGCCGTTCCTCAGCCAGATCGAGAACGAGCGGGCCAGACCCAGCGCCCGTTCCCTGGACCGGGTGGCCGAAGCACTGGAGACCACGACCGAGCGGCTGCGGGCCGCGGCGGACTCGGCGCGTTCCGTGGACGTCGTGCGGGCGGGTGACGACGACGGCGTACGCAGACTGGTGCGCGGACGCCACCAGCTCAGCGTCCTGGAATTCGTCGGCGAGCAGGACCTCGGACGTGAGTTCCAGCACCGCAACGACGAGGTGATGTACGTCGTGGAGGGCGCCGCAGAGGTCGAGGCCGAGGGCCAGGCCTACCGGCTGGGCCGTGGCGACACCCTCTTCCTCTCCGGCGGGGTCCGGCACCGGTGGCGCGCGACGGTACCCGGCACCCGGCTGCTCGTCGTCGCCGTCGCCGAGCACATCGACGCGACGTACGACTCGCGTCGCTGAGCCGAAAGGGTTTCGCCGTGCGCGTCGTGTCCCTGGTTCCCTCACTGACCGAAGCGGTGGCCGTCACCGCCCCCGGCCTGCTCGTCGGTGCCACCGACTGGTGCACCCACCCGCCGGAGCTCACCGCCGCCCGGATCGGCGGTACGAAGAATCCCGACGTGGCGGCCGTCGTGGCACTGCGCCCCGACCTCGTCGTGGCCAACGAGGAGGAGAACCGGGAACCCGACCTCGCCGTCCTGCGGGAAGCCGGACTGAACGTCCTGGTCACCGAGGTCCGCACCCTCGGCCAGGCCTTCACCGAACTGGACCGGGTCCTGGTCACCGGATGCGGCCTGAGCCGGCCGCGCTGGCTGGACGAGGCCGAGGCCGCCTGGGCGGCGCTGCCGCCTCCCGCCACCCCGCGCCCCGCGGTCATCCCGGTCTGGCGCAGGCCCTGGATGGTGCTGGGCCGCGACACGTTCGCCGGTGACCTGCTGGCACGGTTCGGCGTACGCAACGTCTACGCGGACCACCCGGAGCGCTATCCCCGTATCCCGGTGGCCGAGCTGAACGCGGCAGGCGCCGAGCTTGTCGTCCTGCCCGACGAGCCGTACCGCTTCACCGCCACCGACGGCCCCGAGGCCTTTCCCGGACTGCCCGCCGCGCTCGTCGACGGGCGTCACCTCACGTGGTACGGGCCGTCGCTGACCGAAGCGGCTGCGGCGCTGCGAGCAGCACTCCGCTGAGCAGCCCCCGCAGCGTCCGCACGCCCGCCACCGCCCAGGCGGCCACCAGCAGCACGTAGAGCGCGACGGCCAGCCAGACGAATGCGGTGAGCCCGGTGTGCCTGGCCAGTCCCGCCGCGCCCGTGACACACGTACCGACCGGGAACGTGAAGCCCCACCACGTCATCGTGAACCGCATACCGCGCCGCGCGGCCCGCACCACCATCGCCACGGACAGAGACAGCCACAGCAGCGCGAACCCCATCACCGGCACCCCGTACAGCACGGCGAAGGCGCCGAACGCCGAGGCGTACGGCGCCCCGATCGCACCCGGCGCCACATCGGCCAGCTGATTGACCGCGGTCGTCGACTGGCCCAGCGGGCCGAGCACCAGGAAGAGGGTCGGTGTCAGCGCGAGCGGCAACGGGCCCTGGTGCACCAGCCGGCCGAAGACCAGCGGAACGATCACCAGGGTCGCCAGCAGCGACAGCCCGAACATCGCGTAGCAGGCGAGCAGCAGCGCCTCGCGCCACTGGCCCGCGGGCAGTTCCGGCACGAGCAGCGGACCGACAGCGGCGGAGACCATCGGCGCCACGAGGGGGAGCAGCCAGACCGGCGACGCGGTGCCCGGTGCCGGACGGTGCCGTACGACCATGAGGTACGGGATCGCGACCGCCGCGGCGAGGCCGGCCACCGTGCCGAGTGTGAACAGCACCGCGTCCACGGCGACCGCGGCGGAATGACCGATGACGTCCCGGCCGACCAGCAGGGTGCCCGCGCCGACGGCGAGCAGCGCCATGGAGAGGCAGCCGTAGAACGGGGCGACGGCAGGATCCAGGAGGTGGGCACGGGCCTGGTCCCGGTGCAGGATCCAGTGCCCGGCGCGGGCCGCGAGGACCACGACGAGCAGTACCGCGGACACGGCCCAGACCGCGAGGCAGACACCGCGCAGCCCCGGCACATGGACGGGCAGCCCTGCCCCTGCCGTGGCGACGATCGCCGTGCCCATGACCGTCGCGTACCAGTTGGGGCCGAAGTACCGCAGGGACGGGAGCCGGAGAGGGGCGGGAGCGGGGGCGAGCACCCGGGACTGGATCTGCGGAAAGATGGCCATGCCACGATTCTCGGCGGGCGGGTTCCTGCCCACCAGGGAGCCCGGACCTATGACGTCATAAGCTGGGCTTATGTCCCGATCGATGTCCAGCGCCCCGCCGCCCAGCCCCGATGACGAACACGGCCCCCTGTCCCACCGGGTCCCCGACCTCGGAGCGATGGTGCTGCTGCTGGCCGTCGCCCGGCACGGCAGCCTGGGCCGCGCCGCGCGGGACGTCGGTATCACCCAGCCCGCTGCCTCCAGCCGCATCCGGTCGATGGAGCGGCAGCTCGGCGTCGCGCTCCTGGACCGTTCGCCACGCGGCTCCCGGCTGACCGACGCGGGCGCCCTCGTCACCGACTGGGCGCGCAGGGTCGTCGAGGCGGCCGAGGCGTTCGACGCCGGTGCGCAGGCGCTGCGGGACCGGCGTGACTCCCGGCTGCGGGTCGCGGCGAGCATGACCATCGCGGAGTACCTGCTGCCGGGCTGGCTGATCGCCCTGCGCGCCGCACGCCCCGGAACCGCCGTGTCCCTGACCGCGGGCAATTCGGCTGTGGTCGCCCTGCGGCTGCTCGCCGGTGAGGCCGACCTCGGCTTCGTCGAGGGGCTGTCGGTGCCGGAGGGGCTCGACGGCACGGTGATCGCGCACGACCGCCTCGTCGTCGTGGTCGCGCCCACCCACCCGTGGGCCCGCCGCCGCAGTCAGCTGACCCCGCAGGAGCTGGCGGCGACACCCCTGATCCTGCGGGAGCACGGCTCGGGCACCCGGCAGGTCCTGGACGCCGCACTCGCCGTGCACGGCGGACTCGCGCGGCCGCTGCTGGAGCTCTCCTCGACCACGGCGGTGAAGGGGGCGGCGGAGAGCGGGGCCGGTCCCTGTGTGCTGAGCGAACTGGCTCTCGGTGAGGAGCTGTCGGCCCGGCGCCTGGTCAAGGTCCCCGTGGCGGGTGTCCGGCTCAGGCGTCAGCTGCGGGCGGTCTGGCCCGCGGGCCACCGCCCCACGGGCCCCGCCCGCGACCTGCTCTCACTGACGGCCGACGAGTCGTAGGCCCCGGGACCTGTCCGCTTCCCGGGCCCCGCTGCTCCTGGCCCCGCTGCTCCTGGGCCCCGGACCGCTCCGCGGCCGTTGTCCTCAGACGGCGGACGGGCTCGTCCGCGCCAGGGCCGCCGTGACCAGGGCCCGCATGATCCGGAGGTCCTCGCCCATCTCGGGGTGCCACTGCACCCCGAGCACCCACTGCGGACCCGGCAGTTCGACCGCCTCGACCGTGCCGTCCGCCGCGTACGCGGACACCACGAGACCCGGAGCGAGCCGGTCCACGGCCTGGTGGTGGTAGGTGGGTACGGACGCCTCGTCGGGCACGAGCGAGGCGTACAGCGTCCCCGCCACCGGCGACACCGCGTGCTCGCCGAGGACCCCCGCCTTGCCGAACGGACCGGTGTGCCCGTCCAGATGCTGGCTCAGTGTGCCGCCAAGGGCCACGTTGAGCAGCTGCATGCCGCGGCAGATGCCGAGCACCGGGGTGCCGGCCTCCATCGCCGCGCGGAGCAGCGCGAGCTCCCAGGCGTCGCGCTCGTGCGCGGGCGGCCCCGTCCTGAAGTCGCGCTCCGCGCCGTACAGTCCGGGGTCGATGTCCGCGCCGCCCGCGATCACGAGCCCGTCGAGCCTGGCGACGACGGCCGACGCGCGCTCCGGGGCGTCCGGCGGCAGCAGGGCCGCCAGGCCGCCGGACCGCTGGACCAGCCGGGGATACGCCGAGGGGAGCACCGCTGCAGGGAGCTCCCAGACACCCCAGCGAGCCGCCGGCTCCAAGTAGGTGGTGACGCCGATGAGCGGTTCGTGCATGGTGCGGTCCCTCCGGCGGGCGGTCCGCGGACCGGGCCCGGTGCAATGGTGATGCGTCATACCTTTGTGCGTACCGGGCCGGTACGCAAGAGACGCGATCCGGAAGATCGGGTTCAAGCCAGGAAACCGCGGAGCAGCGCCGCCGTTCCGGCGCAGTGCTCGCGCATCACCGCGCGCGCGGCCTCCTCGTCGCCGTCGAGCACCGCGTCGACGAGCACCGTGTGCTGGTGCTGCGAGTGCTCGAGGTTCCGCACCAGCAGGGGTATGCAGTCCAGCAGGTCGTTCACGGTCGCCCGGACGGCGGCGTACTGGGCGGTGAGCGAGGGGGAGCCGGAGAGCTCGGCCAGCGTCAGGTGAAACAGGGTGTCGAGCCTGCGGTAGTCGGGCAGGGGTGCTTCGTGTGTCGCGATCAGTGCCCTGCGCAGCCGGTCCACGCCCTCGTCGTCGAGGCCGTGCGCCGCGCACAGCCCGGCCGCCCCGGCATCCAGCACCTCGCGGAAGCGCAGGACGTCCTCGATGTCGACCCCCTCCACCCGGCGGCGCAGCTCGCCGCCGCCGGCCCCGCCGGCGCGGGGGAGGACGAACGTGCCGCCGTACCTGCCCCTCCTGGACTCGACCAGCCCCTGGTCCTGGAGCACCTTCAGGACCTCGCGCAGGGTGACGCGGCTGATCCCCAGCAGCTCCGCCAGATCCCGCTCGGCGGGCAGCCGCCCTCCGCCGGGCACCAGGCCGAGCCGGACCACCTGGAGGACCTGCTCCAGCGCCTCCTCGAAGCCGTTGCCCGCGCGCACCGGCCTCAGCACGGGCAGCAGCCGGTCGAAGGGCCCGGTCTCCCCGGTCTCCTGCGCCACGTCCCGATCCCCTTCCCCTCAATGGTTCTGTCCCATACCTTAAGCCTTCCGGCTGACCGAACGAGGAGTACCCCGTGGCAGACCGAACACCCCCGCTCCGGCCCGAGGAGCTGCGTCTGCTCGTCGCGAGCGGCGAGATCGACACCGTCGTCCTTGCCTTCCCCGACATGCAGGGCCGGCTGCAGGGCAAACGGTTCGCGGCGTCCTTCTTCGTCGACGAGGTGCTGGAACACGGCACGGAGGGCTGCAACTACCTGCTCGCCGTCGACACGGACATGAACACCGTCGACGGATTCGCCATGTCCTCCTGGGCCAACGGCTACGGCGACTTCGCGATGCACCCCGACCTGGCCACCCTGCGCAGGGTGCCCTGGCACGAGGGCACGGCCATGGTCCTCGCCGACCTCGCCTGGGAGGACGGCTCGCCCGTCGTCGCCGCGCCCCGCCAGATCCTCCGCCGCCAGCTGGAGCGGCTCGCCGCGCACGGCCTGACCGCCCATGTCGGCACCGAGCTCGAATTCATCGTCTTCAAGGACACCTACGAGCAGGCCTGGGACCGCAACTACCGCGATCTCACCCCGGCCAACCAGTACAACATCGACTACTCCGTCCTCGGAACCGGCCGCATCGAGCCCCTGCTGCGCCGCATCCGCAACGAGATGGCGGCCGCCGGCCTCACCGTCGAGTCGGCCAAGGGTGAGTGCAACCCCGGCCAGCACGAGATCGTCTTCCGCTACGACGAGGCACTGGTCACCTGCGACCAGCACGCCGTCTACAAGACGGGTTCCAAGGAGATCGCCGCCCAGGAGGGCGTCGCGCTCACCTTCATGGCCAAGTTCAACGAGCGCGAGGGCAACTCCTGCCACATCCACCTCTCCCTCCGGGACGAAGGCGGACAGAGCGTCATGGCCGGCGAGGACGGCACGATGTCCCCCGTGATGCGGCACTTCCTTGCCGGACAGCTCGCCGCCCTGCGCGACTTCTCCCTGCTCTACGCGCCCAACATCAACTCCTACAAACGCTTCCAGCCCGGCTCCTTCGCCCCGACGGCCGTCGCCTGGGGCCACGACAACCGCACCTGCGCCCTGCGCGTCGTCGGACACGGCCGCTCGATGCGCTTCGAGAACCGGCTCCCCGGCGGAGACGTCAACCCGTACCTCGCCGTCGCGGGCCTCGTCGCCGCCGGACTCCACGGCATCGAGCACGGACTCGAACTCCCCGAGGCCTGCGAGGGCAACGCCTACACCGCCGGATACGACCAGGTCCCCACCACACTCCGCGAAGCGGCCGCCCTCTGGCAGGACAGCGACGTGGCCCGGGATGCCTTCGGCGAGGAGATCGTCGCGCACTACCGCAACATGGCGCGTGTCGAACTCGAGGCCTTCGACGCCGCGGTGACCGACTGGGAACTCCGCCGCTCCTTCGAACGCCTGTGAGGCACCTGTGATCACCGAGCACCGCGTACTGAACCCGGCGACCGAAGAGCTCGTCGCCACCGTCCCCGCCACCACCGTCGCCGAGGTGGACGCCGCCGTCACGCGGGCCGCGGCGGCGCAGCAGGTGTGGGCCGCCCTGGCGCCCGCCGACCGTGCCCGGCTGCTGCGCCGCTTCGCCGTCCTCGTCGACGAACAGGGCGAACGGCTCGCGCGGCTGGAGGTCACCGAGGCGGGCCACACCCTGGGCAACGCCCGCTGGGAGGCCGGCAACGTCCGCGATCTGCTGGACTACGCGGCCGGGGGAGTGGAGCGCCTCACCGGGCGTCAGATTCCCGTGCCCGGCGGAGTCGACATCACCTTCCTCGAACCCCTGGGCGTCATCGGGGTGATCGCCCCCTGGAACTTCCCCATGCCGATCGCCGCCTGGGGCGTCGCCCCGGCACTCGCCGCGGGCAACGCCGTACTCCTCAAACCGGCGGAGACGACCCCGCTCACCGCCCTGCACCTGGCCGGGCTCGCCCGGGAGGCGGGGCTGCCCGAGCACCTCTTCCAGGTGCTGCCCGGCGCGGGCGAGGTCGCGGGCAGGGCCCTGGTGGAACACCCCGGAGTGGCCAAGATCGTCTTCACCGGCTCCACCCGGGTCGGCAAGCAGATCATGGCCGCGTGCGCCGACCGCGTGAAGCGGCTCACCCTCGAACTCGGCGGCAAGAGCCCCAGCATCGTCTTCGCGGACGCCGACATCGAGGCCGCCGCAGCCGCCGCACCCATGTCCTTCCTGGACAACGCGGGCCAGGACTGCTGCGCCCGCAGCCGCATCCTCGTCCAGCGCTCCGTCCACGAACGCTTCCTCGAACTCCTCGCCCCCGCCCTCGCCTCGGTGGTCGTGGGCGACCCCTCCGACGAGAAGACCCAGATGGGCCCGCTGATCTCCCGCACCCAGCTGGAGCGGGTCCGCAGTCACGTCCCCGACGGCACCGCCGGCCTGCGGGGCAGCGCCCCCGAAGGGCCCGGATTCTGGTTCCCGCCGACCGTCCTCACCGACGTCCACGAGAACGCGCCCGTCGCCACCGAGGAGGTCTTCGGGCCGGTCGCCGTCGTGCTGCCCTTCGAGGACGAGGCGGACGCGGTCCGGCTCGCGAACGCCACCGAGTACGGCCTGGCCGGCTCCGTCTGGACCCGCGACGTGGGCCGTGCGCTACGGGTCTCACGGGCGGTGCGGGCCGGGAACCTGTCCGTCAACTCCCACTCCGCCGTTCGCTACTGGACACCGTTCGGCGGCTACAAGCAGTCCGGACTCGGCCGCGAACTGGGGCCCGACGCCCTCGCGGCATTCACCGAAACCAAGAACGTCTTCATCGGCACGGAGGCCTGAACACGCATGACCACCGACACCGGGAACATCTGCCGCCGCCTGGCCGGCCGCACCGCCGTCATCACCGGAGCGGGCAGCGGAATCGGTCTCGCCACCGCCCGCAGGCTGGCATCCGAAGGCGCCGATGTCGTCTGCGGCGACATCGACGAAACCGCGGGCCGAGCGGCAGCCGAGGAAGCCGGAGGCATTTTCGTACAGGTCGACGTGACCGACCCCGAGCAGGTCGAGGCGCTGTTCAAGGCGGCGTACGACACCTACGGGTCCGTGGACATCGCCTTCAACAACGCCGGAATCTCGCCCCCCGACGACGACTCCATCCTCACCACCGGGCTCGAGGCGTGGAAGCGCGTCCAGGACGTCAACCTCACCTCCGTCTACCTCTGCTGCAAGGCGGCCCTTCCCTACATGCGGCGCCAGGGGCGCGGCTCGATCATCAACACCGCGTCCTTCGTGGCCCGGATGGGAGCGGCGACCTCCCAGATCTCGTACACCGCGTCCAAGGGCGGGGTGCTCGCGATGTCCCGCGAACTCGGTGTGCAGTTCGCCCGGGAGGGGATCCGGGTCAACGCCCTGTGCCCGGGGCCGGTCAACACCCCGCTGCTCCAGGAACTGTTCGCCAAGGACCCGGATCGGGCCGCCCGCAGGCTGGTGCACATCCCGGTCGGCCGCTTCGCCGAGGCCACGGAGATCGCGGCCGCCGTCGCCTTCCTGGCCAGCGACGACTCCTCGTTCGTCAACGCCACCGACTTCCTCGTCGACGGCGGGATCTCGGGGGCGTACGTGACTCCCCTCTAGGGCCGCCCGCACCGGAATCTAGAGTGGGGGCATGAGCAACGCGACCCCTCCCGGCTGGTACCCGGACGCGAGTGCCTCCGGCGTCGAGCGCTGGTGGGACGGCACGGCCTGGACCGGGCACACCCGGCCATCCGCCGTCGCACAGCCCGTCGCGTTCCAGCAGCAGTTCGCACCCCAGGCTCCGGCCCCCGCCCCGGGCGGCGGCCGGACCACCCGGGTCGTCGCCGTCGCGCTGGCGGTCCTGGTGATCGCCGGCGCGGCCGTCACCGGAATCGTGGTGCTGGGCCAGGACGACGGGACCGGCACGCAGGCAGGCCCCGGGCCCAGCAGCTCCGCACCGGCGACCGGCACCCCGGGCACGGACACCCCGTCGGCCGACGACGCCCCCGCGGACGACCCGAAGCTGCTCGTCGACCAGCTCAACGGGATCACCCTGCCGGTCCCCCAGGGCTGGGAGAAGCCGGAGAGCACGCTCGACGACGCGACGACGATGCGTACGGTCGAGTCCTACACCTGCCCCGGCGATTCCGGCAGTTACTGCTACCACGGCACGGTCACCGTCCGCACCGCGAGCGGCACCGACGTCACCTCCGTCGAGGCTCTGGCCAAGCAGGACATCGGGACGGCCGCCGACAAGGCCTACGGGGAGAACTTCGTGGGGGACCCGGTCCACGGCGGCATCACGGCGCAGAAGGAACTGGCGTCCAAGTCCGTGACCGTGGCCGGGCGGACCGGGTATCTGGTGCGCCGGCAGGTCACCACGGGCAAGGGCCCCGGCGGATTCGTGCAGTCGCTCGTCTTCCCCTCGGCGGTGGGCAGCGAAACGCCGGTCATCGTCCGCTTCGCGTTCGACGCCGGCCAGGACAAGCTGCCGGTCTCCCTCATGGACACCATCATCCGGGGCATCCGCCCGCTCGGTGACAGCGCCACCGGCGGAGGCGTCGGCAGCTCAGTGGGGCCCTGACCCCGCCCCTCCTCATCCGGCCCGAACCGGACGGAAAACCGCTAGAGGAACGTACGGCCCTCGCCCCGGTAGGTCGGCACGGTCGCCGTGATCCGGTCGCCCTCGATCAGCTGCAGTTCGTCGAAGCGCTCGCACAGCTCACCGGCCTTGGCGTGCCGGAACCACACCTTGTCCCCGATCAGCAGATCGTCGGCGGGCGAGCCGAGCAACGGCGTCTGCACCTCTCCCGGACCCTCCTGCGGGTCGTAGCGCAGCCCCTCGGGCAGGTACGGGACCGGCAGCCGGTCCGCGCCCGCGGCCCCGGACGCCGGATAGCCGCCACCCAGCACCGTCACCACGCCCACCCCCGGCCGCCGCACCACGGGCTGTGCGAACAGGGCCGCCGGACGGCCCGTGAACGAGGTGTAGTTGTCGAACAGCCGCGGTACGTACAGCCCCGAACCGGCCGCGATCTCGGTCACCGCCGATTCCGCCGCGGTGTGCTGCACACTGCCGGTGCCGCCCCCGTTGACGAACTCCAGGTCCGGCGTCACCGCCCGGACGGCCCGCACGACCTCCGCCCGCCGCGCCGCCAGCTCCTTGCGGGCCGTGGCCTGCATCAGGCGGACCGCACGCGACCGCAGCGGCCGGCCGGCAACCGAGTCCCCGACCCCCGCGACATGACCCTCGTACGCCATCAGCCCCACCAGCCGGAAGCCCGGCCTACGGGCCACCGAACGGGCCAGCTCGGCCAGTTGGGCCGGGGAGCGCAGGGGGGAGCGCAGCGCGCCGATCCTGACCCGGCCGCCGAGCATCCGCAGTGAGGTGTCCAGCTCCAGGCAGACCCGGATCTCCTCGGTGCCGCCGGCCCGTGCCGCGTCGATCAGCTCCAGCTGTGCGTGGTCGTCCACCATCACGGTCACGGCCGCCGACAGCTTGGGATCGGCCGCCAGCTCGGCGTACGCGGACCGGTCGGCCGACGGATAGGCCAGCAGCACGTCGTCGAAACCGGCCCGGGCCAGCCACAGTGATTCCGCGAGGGTGAACGACATGATCCCGGCGAACCCGGGACGCGCGAGCACCCGCTCCAGCAGGGCGCGGCAGCGCACCGACTTGCTCGCCACCCGGACGGGCTTCCCGGCCGCCCGGCGCACGAGGTCGTCGGCGTTGTCGTCGAAAGCCTCCAGATCCACCACGGCCACAGGGGCGTCGAGATGGGCGGTGGCCCGGTTGTAACGGGTCCGGTCAGCGGCGCGGGCAGTCATGGCCGCAGCTTGCCAGACGGTCGTACCACTGGGTAGGGGGACGTTCGGTGCAGATCCCCCGCACCCCCGGTCCTGTGCCCACGGGGCGTCCTCCACCCCGTAGAGTGACGGTCACGCGGATGACCGACGGCCGGTCCGGGACTGTGATCCGCAGGCGGTACGGGGACGTGAACCAGGGGGCCGGATGAGTACCGAAGCGCAGCGCGCTCCTGTGCCGCCCCGCCCGACCACCCCACCGCCCGTACCGGCCCAACCTCCGGCTCCGCCCACGGCCCAGCCCCCTGCCGCGCCGCCCGCAGCCCCCGCACCGCGCACGGGCGGGCAGCCCACGCAGGCTCCCGCCGCACCGCGCACCGGCGCGCCGACCCCCGCGCCCCCGGCCGCACCGCGCACCGGCGCGCAGCCCACGCACGCCCCCGCACCCCGCCCGCAGGTCCCCGCGGACGACGCGCCCCCGCCCGTGGAGACGACCACCCAGCTGCGCATCGTGCCCCCCGCACCCCCCGCCGCGCCGCCGCCGCCTCCTCCTCCTCCTCCCGCGACCAGGCGCAGGCCCGTCGGCGCGGTGGATCTCACCCCGCGCCCCGGAGCCACCCCCGCCCCGCCGGGCGCGTACTACGCGTACGCCGAGACGCCCGTCGAGACCACCACCCGCCTGCGTCCCGTAAAGACCCGGAACCCGGCCAGGGCCGCGGCCGCCGTGGCCTGTGTCGTGCTCGGTCTCGGGCTGATCGGCGGCGCGGTCACCGGCACCTGGCTCACGGGGGACTCCGCGGCCGAGCCCGGAGCCGGTACCGCGTACACGGTCGGCCGCTCCGCCTGGCACAGCGTCCCCGTCGACACCCTCTTCCCCCGCACCCTCAAGGGCGACGGTGCGGGACCGGGGGCCACCGACCGGGTCTGGACCCGCGTCGCCGTCGCCACCGACAGCGGCTGCGCGGCGGGCCTGGACCCGCTGCTCCTCAAGACGCTCCGCCCGGTCGGCTGCGAACGCATGGTGCGGGCCACCTACACCGACGCGACGCGCAGCAGCGTGACGACGGTGGGCATGGTCTTCACCGAGGCGGACAGCGAAGGGATGCGCGCACTCGGCACCCGGTTCACCGGCCAGCACCTCGACATACGGGCCGACCTGATGCCCCGTACCTACCCCGCCAAGGGCACCGCCGCGGCGGCGTTCGGTGACAAGCAGCGTGCCAGCTGGACGGTCAACGTACTGACCGAGGTGCCCGTCGTCGTGTTCGCCGTCTCCGGTTTCGCCGACGGCCGTACGGTCGCCGAACCGCAGCCCGCAGCCGTCGCCATGGCGGAAGGCGCCACGACGGCGGTCGCCCAGGCCGGACTCGGCCACGAGGCGAAGGGCATCGCCGACCGGGTGGAGCGCACGCTGCGCAGGACCGTCACCGACCTCACGGAGAAGCCGGAATGACCCGCCCCCGCCGGCTCCGCGCGTTCGCCGCGCTGACCCTCGCCACCGCGTTCGCGGTACTGCCCGCAGTACCCGCCCAGGCCGACGCCCTCCGGGACCGGCAATGGGCCCTGGAGGCACTCCACACCGACCGGGCCTGGCAGACCACGAAGGGGAAGGGCATCACCGTCGCCGTCCTGGACACCGGAGTCGACGGCAGCCACCCCGACCTCCAGGGCCAAGTGCTCCCGGGCAAGGACCTCATCGGCTTCGGCGCCGGACAGGGCGACCGGGCCTGGGCCGTGCACGGCACCGCGATGGCCGGCATCATCGCGGGCCACGGCAACGGGCCCGGGCGGAGCGACGGCGTCCTCGGAGTCGCACCGGACGTGAAGATCCTGCCCGTGCGGGTCATTCTCGAGTCCAACGACGCGTCCCGCGCCAAGGCCCGCCAGTCGCGGGGTACCGCCCTCGCCGACGGCATCCGCTGGGCCACCGACCACGGTGCCGACGTCATCAACCTCTCCCTCGGCGACGACAGCAAGTCCGCTCACCCCGAGCCCGGTGAGGACGCGGCCGTCCAGTACGCCCTGAGCAAGGGCGTCTCCGTCGTCGCCTCCGCCGGAAACAGCGGTGAGAAGGGCAACGGCGTCTCCTACCCCGCCGCCTACCCCGGTGTGATCGCTGTCGCCGCCGTCGACAAGTACGGCACCCACGCCGCGTTCTCCACCAGCCGCTGGTACGCCACCGTCAGCGCGCCGGGTGTCGACATCGTCGTCGCCAACCCCGACCGCCACTACTACATCGAGTGGGGCACCTCGGCCGCCTCGGCGTTCGTCTCCGGAGCCGTCGCCCTCGTACGCGCCGCCCACCCCGGGCTGTCGCCCGCCCAGCTCAAGACGCTGCTCGCGGACACCGCCCGCAACTCCCCGGCAGGCGGCCGCGACGACGCCCGGGGCTACGGGCTCGTGGACCCGGCCGCCGCTATCGAGGCCGGGGAGAAGCTCCGCCCCGACAACCTGGATGCCAAGTCCGCCCCGGCCGGTTACCGCAAGCAGTACTTCGGATCCGGCCCCGACCCGAAGGCCGAGGACGACGGACCTGCCGGCTGGCTGGCCCCGTCCGCCGGCGCACTCGGCGCCGCGCTGCTGGCCCTGGCCGTGGTCCTGTGGCGCGGCAGGGGAGCCCACACGAGCGGAAGCAGCACCCTCGCCGGCGTCAGCCGGTGGCGCTGACCCCTCCGGCCACGCCGACAGCGGCCTTCGCCACCGACTCGACGAGGGCGACACCGGCCTCCTTCGTCGCGTGCCCGCGCGACAGCACGGCCACCAGGTAGCTGCTCCCGCCGCTCTCCACCCGCCCGATGCTGTTGATGTCCCACAGCCCGGTCGTCGTGCGGGGCATCCAGCCGTTCTTCAGCGCCGCGCCGCTGCCCGCCGCCGACACCCCCCACCGCTGGTCCGCCTGGACCTCACCCATCAGCTCCGTCAGGTACGCGCGCGACGTCTCCGACAGCTCCGAATCCGTACCGAACACCGCCTTCAGCAGAAGCACCTGGTCGGTGGCCGTGGTCTGCGTCAGCCCCCACGCGTGCGCGGCGGTCGTCCCGGTCAGCCCCAGCCGCTCGTTCGCCGCGTCCAGCCCCTCGGCACCGCCGACCGTCTTCAGGAGTTCGGTGGCCGACGTGTTGTCGCTGCGCCGGATCATGGCCTCCGCCCACGCGTGCTCGGCGCCGTTCAGCTCCCGCCCCTCGTCCTGGGCGAGGAGCAGCAGGGCCGCCAGGATGTCGACCTTGACGATGCTCGCGGTGTCGTAGGCCCCGTCCCCGTACACCGCACCCGCCCCGCTCGCCGTGTCCAGCACGGCCACCGACACGTCGGCGCCGCCGTTCAGGGGCGCCAGTGCGTCGGCCAGCTCCGCGTCGAGATCCACCTCGGGCTCCTCGCTCGTGCTCGCCGCGGCCGACGGGCTCGATGCGGACGATACGGATGCCACGGCGGAGGGCGCACGATCCGGCGAGCGACCCACCAGATACGCGCCCCCGGCGGCGGAACCCGCCAGCAGCACGACGGCCGTCACGGATGCGGACAGCGCGGACCTGCGAATTCTGTGGCGGGACATGATCCGGACGCTAGGAATCGCAGCTGGCAGCAGCCTGTGCCCGACCTGTCGCCCGGATGAGAGAACCGGTCCACTACGCTCGTCGTGTGGCGCTCAAGAACATTCCGGACCCCGGTTTCTCCGACGACGACGGCACGGCCGCCCCCGAACTGACGGCGGCGCTCGCCGCGTGGGCGGAGGACCGTACGGCCGTCGGCCCCGTCCTGGCGGCGCTCCGCGGCGCCAGGCTCCTCGTCCCGGTCGTCGCCGTCCTCGGCGAGGTCGAGGAGGACGAGAACGGGCTGCGTCGCGAGAAGACCAGCGACATGGCCGTGCCGACCCTCCAGGCCGGTGACCGGCGCGCCCTGCCCGCGTTCACCTCCACCGCCTCGCTGGCCCGCTGGGACCCACAGGCCCGCCCCGTCGCCGTACCCCTGCACCAGGCCTTGCAGGCCGCCGCCCACGAGAACGCGGACACGGTGGTCCTGGACCTCGCGGGGCCCGTCGCCTTCGAACTGACCGGCCCGGCGCTGCTCGCGCTGGCCGAGAACCGCAGCAGCACGGACCCGCTCGACGACCCCGCCGTGGTCGCCGCCGTACGGGAGGCGGTCGCCGCCGAACCTGCGGTGATCCGCGCCCACCTGGGCCCGGGGCAGGCCGACGGCACCCTCGCCCTGGTCCTCCGCCCGGACGCGGTGGTGGCCGACGCCGCCCGGCGGGTCGCCGACGCGCTGTCGGCCAGCGAGGTCCTGCGCGCCAGGCTGGTGCGCGGTATCGACCTCGCACTCCTGCCGGCCGGGGCCGAGGCACCCGGCGAGCCCCTCTTCACCCGCTGACACACGCGAGAGCCCGCCGCCTGTCGCAGGCAGCGGGCTCGGAGGTGTGCGGTGCGGAGGGGTCAGCCGTAGACAGGGCCCGTGTACTTCTCGCCGGGGCCCTGGCCGGGCTCGTCCGGTACGAGCGAGGCCTCGCGGAAGGCCAGCTGGAGCGACTTCAGGCCGTCGCGCAGCGGGGAGGCGTGGAAGGTGCTGATCTCGGTGGTGCTCGCGTCGAGCAGACCGGCCAGTGCCTGGACCAGCTTGCGCGCCTCGTCCAGGTCCTTGTGCTGCTCGCCCTCCTCGGTCAGACCGAGCTTCACGGCGGCCGCGCTCATCAGATTGACGGCGACGGTCACGATCACCTCGACCGCGGGGACCTCCGCGATGTCGCGGGCCATGTCGTCGAAGCCGGGGTTCTCGGTGCTGGGGGTCGCGTCACTCATGCCCCACACGATAAGGCCACGTCCGCACGGCTCTGTCCGTGGGAGCACCTGCGGGGCGGTGCGGGGCCGCGGGTTAGCCGCCGCCCCGTGAAGCTGCTAACCTTGTGTAACGACCGGCCGGACACCTATGTGCTCGGCCCACAAGTGGAGGCTCCGATCTCCCACCTAGCTGTCCTCGCGGACGGCAGGTCACCGGTCAGGTAGCCACCATCGTTCCGTACGGACGATGGAGCTGCTCGATGCGCCCCGCGGTTGACCGCGGCGGTGTTCCGGTATTTCCAGGAGCCCCGCCTGTGTCCCGTCCGGGGCATTTTTCCTTTCCCGGCTCGGTTGGTCTTACGAAACAGACGTTACGCGGCTGTCCGCCAGGCGGTCGCGTGGTGCTACCGAGGAGGATCCATCAGCGCCGAGCCCCGCATCAACGACCGGATTCGCGTTCCCGAGGTGCGACTTGTCGGTCCCAGCGGCGAGCAGGTCGGGATTGTTCCGCTTGCCAAGGCCCTGGAGCTCGCACAGGAGTACGACCTCGACCTGGTCGAGGTGGCGGCGACAGCCCGTCCCCCCGTGTGCAAGCTCATGGACTACGGGAAGTTCAAGTACGAGTCGGCCATGAAGGCCCGTGAGGCGCGCAAGAACCAGGCGCACACGGTCATCAAGGAAATGAAGCTCCGGCCGAAGATCGACCCGCACGACTATGACACCAAGAAGGGTCACGTCGTCCGGTTCCTCAAGCAGGGGGACAAGGTCAAGATCACGATCATGTTCCGTGGTCGTGAGCAGTCCCGCCCCGAGCTGGGCTTCCGACTGCTCCAGCGTCTCGCTTCGGATGTCGAGGACCTCGGCTTCATCGAGTCCAACCCGAAGCAGGACGGCCGGAACATGATCATGGTTCTGGGCCCGCACAAGAAGAAGACCGAAGCCATGGCCGAAGCCCGTGAGGCCCAGGCCGCCCGCAAGGCGGAGCGTCAGGGTTACGCCCACGACGCCGAGTCCGAGGGTGAAGCCGCTGAGGCCCCGGCCGCAGCTGCCGAGGCTCCGGCCGAGACACCTGCAGACACACCTTCCGAGGCGTGACCTCTGGGGGCCGCCATCCAGGCGCCCCCGGGTCCCTCGGGAACCACCCAAAGATCTGACGCCCCTGCAGTCCGGTGCTCCGCACCGTGAGGGGCGCCACTGACGAGGAGAGAACGGCGCGATGCCGAAGAACAAGACGCACAGCGGTGCCAGCAAGCGCTTCAAGATCACCGGCTCCGGCAAGGTGCTCCGTGAGAAGGCCGGCAAGCGCCACCTGCTCGAGCACAAGTCGTCCAAGAAGACCCGCTCGCTGACCGGCACGGTCGTCGTGGCTCCGGCCGACGTCAAGAAGGTCAAGAAGCTTCTCGGCAAGTGAGGACGCGGCCTCCGGTGAACCCGGAGGCGCGACCTCGATCCGACCGGGACCAATTCGTTTCCGGGCCGTGTGAGTCCAACCACGGCCCCGCTGTAAGGAGTCAAAAGTGGCACGCGTCAAGCGGGCAGTAAACGCCCACAAGAAGCGCCGGGCGATCCTCGAGGCCGCCAAGGGTTACCGCGGTCAGCGCTCGCGCCTGTACCGCAAGGCCAAGGAGCAGGTCACCCACTCCCTGGTCTACAACTACAACGACCGCAAGAAGCGCAAGGGCGACTTCCGTCGGCTCTGGATCCAGCGCATCAACGCCGCTGCCCGCCAGAACGGCATGACGTACAACCGCCTCATCCAGGGTCTGAACGCCGCCAACATCGAGGTGGACCGCAAGATCCTGGCCGAGCTCGCGGTCAACGACGCCAACGCGTTCGCCGCTCTCGTCGAGGTCGCTCAGAAGGCCCTTCCGAGCGACGTCAACGCCCCGAAGGCCGCCTGATCCAGGCAGCTCTTCACAGGTGTGAGCCGGACCCGCAGGCGCAAGCCGTCTGCGGGTCCGGTGCGTTGCAGGACGCTGTGCGTACGTAGTCATCCGTACGCAGAGAAACGTACGCAGAGAAGCAGAGATACGCAGAGAGGCTCGCCGCCGACCATGGGCACCCCCGAACTGATCTCCGCGCGGTCGCCGCGCGTCGCCGCCGCACGACGGCTGGCCAGGCGCAACTTCCGCGGCAAGGAGCGCAGGTTCATCGCCGAGGGGCCGCAGGCCGTGCGCGAGGCCGCGGCGCACCGGGGCAGCGACGGCGAGCCCACGCTGACCGAGCTCTTCGCCACCGTCGAGGCCGCCGACCGGTACGCCGACATCATCGACGCCGCCCACGAGGCGGGCGCCCGGGTGCACCTCGCGGACAGCGACGTGCTGGCCGACGTCTCGCAGACCGTCACCCCGCAGGGCCTGATCGGCGTCTGCCGCTTCCTGGACTCGCCCTTCGAGGAGATCCTCGCGGCGAAGCCCACACTCGTCGCCGTACTCGCCCACGTACGGGACCCCGGGAACGCCGGCACCGTGCTGCGCTGCGCCGACGCCGCGGGCGCCGACGCCGTCGTGCTCACCGACGCGTCCGTGGACCTGTACAACCCCAAGTCGGTCCGTGCCTCGGTCGGCTCTCTCTTCCATCTGCCGGTCGCCGTCGGCGTGCCCGTCGAACAGGCCGTACAGGGGCTGCGGGACGCGGGCGTGCGCATCCTGGCGGCCGACGGGGCGGGCGCGGACGACCTCGACGACGAACTCGACGCAGGCACCATGGGCGGGCCCACCGCCTGGGTGTTCGGCAACGAGGCATGGGGGCTGCCGGAGGAGACCCGGGCACTGGCCGACGCCGTCGTCCGGGTCCCGATCCACGGCAGGGCGGAGAGCCTCAATCTCGCCACCGCCGCCGCCGTGTGCCTCTACGCCTCCGCGCGGGCCCAGCGCCCGCGGCACACCGGCTGAGCCGCCCCGGTACCGAAGCTCCACCGATCGATCCAAGCCACACCCGCCGGTGCGCCGCCTCGGGGTGTCGCTCGCCGTCCGGCGCCTAGTAGGGTGACGAACTCGGGGGCCCACTGCACCGGTTCGAGAGGTGGGGTACGGGAATATGGCTGTCGGCATGAGCAGGCCGCGTCAGACACACACGGCCGCCGTGCGCGCCATCACCGACGGGGAAGGTACGAGCGGCATCATCGGGGACACGGCGACGGGCATCGACCCGGACGACCTGCCCGACGGCCTCGTCGTCGCCGACGAGAGCGGCAGGGTCATCTGCTTCAACTCGGCCGCGGCGCGGATCACCGCCACACCGCGGGCCGCGGTCCTCGGCCGTTCCCTCGAGCACGCGCTGCCCCTCGAAGACCTCAAGGGCCGCCGCTGGTGGGCCCTGACCGACCCGTACGGGGGCCTCGCCACCCGGGTCGGACAGCCCGAGCGGAACCTGCTGCTCCCAGGCGGCCGCGAGGTCCTGGTATCGGCACGGTACGTACGCGACGCCCCGAGGGGCCCGGTCCGCCGGCTGGTCGTCTCGCTCCGCGGCACCGAGGCGCGCCGCCGCACCGAGCGCAGCCACGCCGAGCTGATCGCCACCGTCGCCCACGAACTGCGCTCCCCGCTGACCTCGGTCAAGGGGTTCACCGCGACTCTGCTGGCCAAGTGGGAGCGTTTCACCGACGACCAGAAGCGGCTCATGCTGGAGACCGTCGACGCCGACGCCAACCGCGTCAACCGGCTCATCGCGGAGCTGCTCGACATCTCCCGCATCGACTCCGGGCGCCTGGAGCTGCGCCGCCAGCCCGTGGACATCTCCGCCGCCGTCGAACGCCACGTCCAGGCCCACACGGCGAACGGCCAGGCGCCGGACCGCTTCCTCGTCCGCACCCGGCAGCCGCTGCCCGACCTCTGGGCCGACCCCGACAAGGTCGACCAGGTCCTGGGCAACCTCCTGGAAAACGCGGTGCGCCACGGCGAGGGAACCGTCACTATTGAGATCGCCCCTGCACCCGCACCGGGGAAGAGCGACGAGAGCGGAACGGCAGTCACCGTGAGCGACGAAGGTCCCGGCATCCCGGAGGAGTCGATGGGCCGCGTCTTCACCCGCTTCTGGCGGGGCAGCAAGCGCGGCGGGACCGGCCTGGGCCTCTACATCGTCAAGGGCATCGTCGAGGCGCACGGCGGCACGATCACGGTCGACCGGGGGCCCGGTGGCGGCGCCGAGTTCCGATTTATCCTGCCCGTGAGCGCCCCGGCCTATCTGGCCTGAGCGGCCCACGGGCTCCTTCGCCCCTCCCCGGCCCTTAGACTCGACTTTTGGCACCTTTGCGTCCTCAGTCGTCGAGCGAGGGGCCGCGGGGTCCGGGGTTTCCCCGGTTCAGCGCAGTATCAGCCAATCGGAAGCACGGGAAGAGATGTCGGCACCGAACAAGTCGTACGACCCAGTCGAGGTCGAGGCACTGAAACCGGAAGAGATCGAGCGCATGCGGGACGAGGCGTTCGCCGCCTTCGCCGCTGCCGGCGACCTCGACGCGCTCGCCCAGGCGAAGACCGCGCACACCGGTGGCACCTCGCCCCTGTCGCTCGCCAACCGCGAGATCGGCGCCCTGCCGCCGCAGGCCAAGGCCGAGGCGGGCAAGCGCGTGGGCCAGGCCCGCGGCGCCGTCTCCAAGGCCCTCGCCGCCCGCCAGACGGAGCTGGAGGCCGAGCGTGACGCCCGTGTGCTCGTCGAGGAGGCCGTGGACGTCACGCTGCCCTACGACCGCACCCCGGCCGGTGCGCGCCACCCCCTCACGACCATCATGGAGCGCGTCGCCGACGTCTTCGTCGCCATGGGCTACGAGATCGCGGAAGGCCCCGAGGTCGAGGCGGAGTGGTTCAACTTCGACGCCCTGAACTTCGTGCCCGACCACCCGGCCCGGCAGATGCAGGACACCTTCTTCGTCCAGGGCGCCGACGGTGCCAGGAACGACGAGTCCGGTGTCGTGCTGCGCACGCACACCTCGCCGGTCCAGGCCCGCTCGCTGCTCAGCCGCAAGCCCCCCGTCTACGTGGTCTGCCCCGGCAGGGTCTACCGCACCGACGAGCTCGACGCGACGCACACCCCGGTCTTCCACCAGATCGAGCTGCTCGCCGTCGACGAGGGCCTCACCATGGCCGACCTCAAGGGCACCCTCGACCACATGGTCCAGGCGCTCTTCGGACCGGACATGAAGACCCGGCTGCGGCCGAACTTCTTCCCGTTCACCGAGCCGTCCGCCGAGATGGACATGGTCTGCTACGTCTGCCGCGGCGAGTCCGTCGGCAACCCGGACCGCCCCTGCCGCACCTGCGGCAGCGAGGGCTGGATCGAGCTCGGCGGCTGCGGCATGGTCAACCCCAAGGTGCTCGTCGCCTGCGGGGTCGACCCCCAGAAGTACAGCGGATTCGCCTTCGGGTTCGGCATCGAGCGGATGCTGATGTTCCGCCACAACGTCGAAGACATGCGAGACATGGTCGAGGGTGACGTCCGGTTCACCCGGCCGTTCGGGATGGAGATCTGATGCGCGTCCCGCTTTCCTGGCTGCGGGAGTACGTCGACCTGCCGGCGACCGAGACCGGCCGTGACGTACAGGCCAAGCTCGTCGCCGTGGGCCTCGAGGTAGAGACCGTCGAGCAGATCGGCGCGGGGCTCAAGGGCCCACTCGTCGTCGGTCAGGTTCTGACCATTGAGGAGCTGGAGGGCTTCAAGAAGCCCATCCGCTTCTGCACCGTCGACGTCGGCACCGCCAACGGCACCGGCGAACCGCAGGAGATCGTCTGCGGCGCCCGTAACTTCGCCGTCGGCGACAAGGTCGTCGTGGTCCTCCCGGGTGCCGTCCTGCCCGGCGACTTCGCGATCGCCGCGCGCAAGACGTACGGCAGGACCTCGCACGGCATGATCTGCTCCACCGACGAGCTCGGCATGGGCGACGACGGTACGCACGGCATCATCGTGCTGCCGCCCGAGCACGAGGTCGGCACCGACGCGATCGAGCTCCTCGAGCTCATCGACGAGGTCCTCGACATCGCCGTCACCCCGGACCGGGGCTACTGCCTGTCGATGCGCGGCGTCGCCCGCGAGACCGCGATCGCCTACGGTCTGCCGCTGCGCGACCCGGCGCTGCTGGACGTGCCCGCGCCGAACGCGTACGGCTACCCGGTGAAGGTCGCCGACCCGATCGGCTGCTCGCGCTTCACCGCGCGCACCGTCGTCGGTCTGCAGCCCGAGGCACGCTCCCCGATCTGGATGCAGCGCAGGCTGCAGAAGGCCGGGATGCGCCCGATCTCGCTCGCGGTCGACATCACCAACTACGTGATGCTCGAGCTCGGCCAGCCGCTGCACGCCTACGACCGGACCCGCGTCGCAGGGGCGATTGGGGTGCGCCGCGCCCAGCAGGGCGAGAAGCTCACCACGCTCGACGGCTCCGTGCGCGTCCTGGACGCCCAGGACCTGGTCATCACCGACGACCGCGGGCCGATCGGTCTCGCGGGCGTCATGGGCGGTGCCGACACGGAGATCGCCGACGTGCAGGCCGAGGAGGCCGGCACCACCGAGGTCGTCATCGAGGCCGCGCACTTCGACGCGATCTCCATCGCCCGGACCGCGCGCCGCCACAAGCTGGCCTCGGAGGCGTCCAAGCGCTTCGAGCGCGGCGTCGACCCCCAGGCCGCCGCCGCTGCCGCGCAGCGCACCGTCGACCTGCTGGTCCTCCTCGCGGGCGGCACCGCCGAGTCGGGCGTCACCGAGATCAGCGCCCCGTCCGCACCCCGCACCATCGCCATGCCCGCCGATCACCCCGACAGGGTGGCCGGTGTCGGCTACGGCCGCGAGACCGTCGTACGGCGCCTCCAGCAGGTCGGCTGCGACGTCTACGGTCAGGACGAGCTGATCGTCACGGTGCCGTCCTGGCGCCCCGACCTCGCCGCGCCGAACGACCTGGCCGAGGAAGTCATCCGGCTCGAGGGCTACGAGAACCTCCCGTCCACGCTGCCGACGCCGCCGTCCGGCCGGGGACTCACCGACCGCCAGCGGCTGCACCGGCGCATCGGCCGGGCACTCGCGGGCGCCGGTTACGTCGAGGCGCTCAGCTACCCGTTCATCGGCGACGCCGTCCTCGACCAGCTCGGCCTGGACAAGGACGACGCCCGCCGCCGCACGGTCACGCTCGTCAACCCGCTGTCCGACGAGGAGCCCGCGCTGCGCACGACGCTGCTTCCGGGTCTGCTCGGGGCACTGCGGCGCAACGACGGGCGAGGCAGCCACGACCTCGCGCTCTTCGAGACCGGTCTGGTCTTCCGGCCGTCCGGCGAGGAGACGAAGGCCGTACGGCTGCCCGTCGACCGCCGTCCCACCGACGAGGAGATCGCCGGTCTCGACGCGGCGCTCCCGCGCCAGCCGCGCCGCGCCGCCGTCGTCCTCGCGGGCGCCCGCGAGCAGGCCGGCTGGTGGGGCAAGGGCCGTCCCGCCGACTGGGCGGACTCCGTCGAGGCGGCGCGCACGATCGCCCGTGAGGCGGGCGTCGAGCTGACCGTCCGCGGCGATCAGCACGCCCCGTGGCACCCCGGCCGGTGCGCCGCGCTGTACGTCACGGTGAACGGCGAGGAGACCCTCTTCGGGCACGCGGGCGAACTGCACCCGCGCGTCATCAAGGAGCTCCACCTGCCGGAGCGGACCTGCGCCATGGAGGTCGAGCTCGACGTCCTGGAGCAGGCCGTCGACGGTGCGCTCCAGGCGCCGCGGATCTCCACCTTCCCGGTGGCGACCCAGGACGTGGCGCTCGTGGTCGGGCAGGACGTGTCCGCCGACACGGTCGAGAAGGCGCTGCGCGAAGGCGCCGGCGACCTCCTCGAGTCGCTGCGGCTGTTCGACGTCTTCACCGGCGACCAGATCGGCGAGGGAAAGAAGTCCCTGGCGTACGCGCTGCGCTTCCGCGCCACCGACCGCACGCTCACCGTCGACGAGGCCTCCGCGGCCCGCGACACCGCGGTCGCTCTGGCCGCCGAGCGCACGGGCGCGGTGCTGCGCGGCGCGTAGCACCCCGCGCACCGCCCTTGCCGACGAGGGCTCGCGCACAGTTCGCGCACAGTGAGGAGGGGCGTATCCGGCCACCGGATACGCCCCTTCTCATGTCTCGCCGGGCGGGTGGACCGCACGCGGGCCCCGGGGCGGCGCCGGGGGGAACCCCGGTCCGGCCGGTCCCGCATCCACCCTCCTGTCATCGGGGCAGTAGGTCGTGCGATCCGGCGCCGTCCGCCCTGCCACGGAGTGTCGGGCAGGTCGGCAGAACGGACGGCGCGGGTGCGGGTCGTCGAACTTTACGAGGGGGAGCCGACGACCCGGCCGCCTCTTGCGAGGCACTCATTCAAGCGACCGGTGCCCCGGCGCGGCAGAGCGCACAGCAGGATGGTTCGGGCATTCCGTTCACACCCCGTGTGAATCGTGCTCCACTAGGGTCATTGCGACGCGCACATGGGGGGGGCAATGGAGCCCAACGTCCTGCTCGAATCCCTGATCGACGAAGCGGGTGTGTCCCGCGCAGGGCTTGCCGGCCATGTCAACCAGGCAGGCCGCACCCGAGGCCTGTGCCTGAAGTACGAGCACACGGCGGTCTCCCGCTGGCTCAAGGGCCAGCGCCCGCGCGGTCAGGTGCCGGACCTCATCTGCGAGGTCCTCGGCAGCCGGCTGGACCGGCCCGTCACGCTTGACGACATCGGTATGGGGACCTCGGGGGCGTACACGGTCGCGCACGGCTCGACCCTCCCGGGATTCGTCGAGCACGCGACCGCGCTGTGGCGCTCCGACGAACAGCAGCGCCCGAACCTCGTCACGGCTCCCGCTGTCACCGGTACGACAGCGGTGATGCCCGTCTGGGAGTGGGAGAACCCGCCCGAGGACGCCGATGTGTCCCGCCCCGGGCCGTCCCGCGTGAGCATGGCCGACATAGCGATGCTGCGTGCTGCCCGCGCCCACTACGAACAGATGTACCGAAAGGCGGGCGGCATCGCGACCAGGGCGCGCGTCGTCGGCTTCCTCAACGCCGAGACCGCACCGCTCCTGCGCGGCGGGTACAGCGACGCGACGGGCCGTCAACTGCACCGTGCGACGGGCGGGCTGGTGGCTGTCGCGGGGATCTGTGCCTACGACTCGGACGCCCATGGACTCGCGCAGCGCTACTTCCACCAGGCGCTGCGCCTCGCCAAGGCCAGCGGGGACCGGGGGCTCGGCGGCTATGTGATCGCGCTGCTCGTCAACCAGTCGCTGTTCCTGGCCGACTACCGCCGGTCCGTCGCGTTCGCCGAGGCGGCACTGCGGGCCGCGGGCTCCCACATCACCCCGGCCCTGGCAGCCGATCTGTACGCGATGCAGGCCAAGGCCTACGCGCAGCTCGGCGACCACCGCAGCGCCCTGGAGTGCATCCGCCGCGCCGAGTCCCAGGACGGCCGCATCCACCCGGGCCACGAACCGGACGAGACGGGATACGTGCAGCCGGGACTCGTCAACGTCCAGGTGGCGGAGGCGCTGCTCAGGCTCGGGGACCTCGCCGGGGCCAGGGAGCACGCCGCGGCGGCCGTACGCTCCCCCGCGCACGACCGCGGCACCGTGCACAGGCTGGCGATGCTCACCCATCTCGAACTGCTCCAGGGAGAGCCGGACAAGGCGGCCCGCACCGCCTCGGAAATGGCAGAACGCGCCCGGGGCATGGAGTCGCGGCGGCTGCGCGACCGGCTGCGCTCCGTGCGGGAACATCTGGCCGCGAGCGGCTGCGCGGACGCCCAAGCGGCGGCCGGCCTCATCGACGGGGCGCTGCGCGTGCCTCTGTGAGCTCCGCCCGAGGTGCCGCCGCACGTTCCCTTGCGGGGCTGACCCTGCTCCGATGTTGCCATCGACCAGTCGGAAGGTGGCAAAACTGTGCAGTGGATGAACTTAGGCGAACAGACTGTGTATGAGAACCGCTGGTTCCGGGTCAATCTGGCAGATGTCGTCCTCCCTGACGGCCGGCATCTCGAGCACTTCCTCATCCGGCTGCGGCCGGTGGCCGCGGCGACCGTCGTCAACGAGGCGAACGAGGTGCTCCTGCTGTGGCGGCACCGGTTCATCACCGACAGCTGGGGCTGGGAGCTCGCCGCGGGTGTCGTCGAGGACGGCGAGGACATCGCGGCCGGGGCCGCCCGGGAGATGGAGGAGGAGACCGGCTGGCGCCCGGGCGAACTGCGCCCGCTGATGACGGTGGAGCCGGCCAACGGCCTCATCGACGCCCGGCACCATCTCTTCTGGACGCGGGAGGCGACCTACACCGGCCCCCCGGCGGACGGCTTCGAGTCCTCGCGCCGTGAGTGGATACCGCTCAAACTCGTGCCCGACATGATCGCGCGCGGCGAGATCCCGGCGGCCAACATGGCGGCCGGTCTGCTGATGCTCCATCACATGCAGCTGGGCTGAGTGCACACGGACGCGCGAAAGGGCCGGCCGGGGGTGTCCCGGCCGGCCCCTTCGCGTACAGGTACAGCGCCTGGCGCGTGATTGCGGCGCCGTGGGAATTTCAGCCGTACGGGTAGAAGCCGGAGCCCGTCTTGCGGCCGAGACGGCCCGCGTCGACCATGCGCTGGAGCAGCGGGGGAGCGGCGTACAGCGGCTCCTTGTACTCCGCGTACATCGAGTCGGCGACCGAGGCCACGGTGTCCAGACCGATCAGGTCGGCGAGCTTGAGCGGCCCCATCGGGTGGGCGCAGCCCATCTCCATGCCGTTGTCGATGTCCTCGCGGCTGGCGATGCCCGACTCGAACATCCGGATCGCCGAGAGCAGATACGGGATCAGCAGGGCGTTGACGACGAATCCGGAACGGTCCTGGGCGCGGATCGCGTGCTTGTCGAGCACGTTCTGCACGACGGCTTCGGCGCGCTTTATCGTCTCGTCCGACGTCGTCAGAGCGGGGATCAGCTCGACGAGCTTCTGCACCGGGGCCGGGTTGAAGAAGTGGATGCCGATGACCTGGTCCGGCCGGGAGGTCGCCACGGCGAGCTTCACCAGCGGGATGGAGGAGGTGTTCGAGGCGAGGATCGCGTCCGGCCGGGTCACCACCTGGTCGAGCACCTGGAAGATCTCGGTCTTGACCTGCTCGTTCTCCACGACGGCCTCGATGACGAGATCGCGGTCCGCGAACTCACCGAGGTCGGTGGTGAAGCTGAGGCGGCCGAGTGTCTCGTCGCGCTCCTCCGCAGTGATCTTGCCGCGTTCCGCGGCCTTCGAGAGGGAGTTGTGCAGCCGGGTACGCCCTATTTCCAGGGCCTCGCCGGTGGTCTCGGCCACCATGACATCGAGGCCGCTGCGGGCGCACACCTCCGCGATGCCTGCGCCCATCTGGCCAC
This sequence comes from Streptomyces sp. NPDC056452, assembly GCF_042796085.1. Taxonomy (NCBI): domain Bacteria; kingdom Bacillati; phylum Actinomycetota; class Actinomycetes; order Kitasatosporales; family Streptomycetaceae; genus Streptomyces; species Streptomyces sp. NPDC056452. The sequence goes on along the minus strand of NZ_JBHTRI010000025.1, from coordinate 75,148 downwards.
AGCCCACCACTCCGACGCGTGCAATGTCGGCCATAGAGTCCGTCACCTCGTGCCTTTCGCTGATCTTCGTGCGGCAGTTCCCGTCTGATTCCGGTGCCCGCCTCGACCCCACGACGTTACTCCGCGATCCGGCCGCGGTGACCTGCGGGTCGGGAGCTCCCGGGGTGGGCATGATCTGCGTCACCGGCCATGACCGGAGCGATACGGGAACGGCACAGGGTACATACGCATGAAAGGTGTGATGAATGCGGCATATGGGCCGGAGATCCTTCGCGATGGGTGCGGCCGGGATGGTGGCCGCGCTGATGACGGCGGGCGACGCGGTCGCCGGGCCCCGGCCCGGCTCCGCCCACAGGCGCCGCAGGGCGGCTCCGGGTGAGCTGAGGGGCGTGTGGATCGCGACGGTGGCCAATCTGGACTGGCCCTCCGCCCCGGGCCTGACCGCCGCGGCCCAGCAGGCGGAACTGGCCGCCCATCTGGACCGTGCGGTCGAGCTGCGGCTGAACGCGGTCTTCCTCCAGGTGAGGCCGACCGCCGACGCCCTGTGGCCCTCGCCGTACGAGCCGTGGGCGCAGTGCCTCACCGGGGTGCAGGGCCAGGACCCGGGCTGGGACCCGCTGGGGACAGCGGTGCGCGAAGCGCACGCCCGCGGTCTGGAACTACACGCCTGGTTCAACCCGTACCGGGTCGCGAACCACACGGACCCTTCACGGCTCGTCGCCACCCACCCGGCCAGACTTCATCCGGACTGGGTACTTCCCTACGGCGGGAAGCTCTACTACAACCCGGGGCTCCCCGAGGTCAGGGCGTTCGTCCAGGACGCGATGCTCGACGCGGTCAGCCGCTACGACATCGACGGGGTCCACTGGGACGACTACTTCTACCCCTACCCGGTGGCGGGCCAGGTCTTCGCCGACGACGCCGCGTACGAGGAGTACGGCGCGGACTTCCCGGACAAGGCCGCCTGGCGCCGGGACAACACCGACCTGCTCGTCAGCGGGACGGCCGAACGGATCAAGGAGATCAAGCCGGCCGTCCGCTTCGGGATCAGCCCCTTCGGGGTGTGGCGCAATGCCGCCACCGATCCGCTGGGCTCGGACACCAGGGCGGGTGTGCAGACGTACGACGATCTGTACGCCGACACCCGCACGTGGGTGAAGGAGGGCTGGATCGACTACATCTGCCCGCAGATCTACTGGAACATCGGCTTCGCCGCCGCCGACTACGCGAAGCTGCTGCCCTGGTGGGCCGAGACGGTCCGGGGCACGGGAGTGGGTCTGTACGTGGGGGAGGCGCTCTACAAGGCCGGTGATCCCGCCCAGCCCGCCGCCTGGCAGGACCCGGCCGAACTCTCCCGCCACCTCGACCTCGCCGCCACCCACCCGGAGGTGGGCGGCCATGTCTTCTTCTCCGCCCAGCACGTGAAGGCCGACAGGATCGGAGCCATGGCCCGCGTGGTCGCCGACCACTACCAGGTGCGGGCCCGCACGCCTCGCTGAGCGGGGGACGCGTGTGCCGGGGGCCCGCTCGGGTCCTCGGCACACGCGTGCGGCCCGGTTACCGGTTCCGGTCCTCGGGGGCGGTGTGCTGGACGACGCTGTCGGGGCCCGGGGACATGATCGACTCATGCCCGTCCTTGAAGCGCAGGCGGTACGGGGGGCTGCCCCCGGTGCCGAGCACTTCGATGATGTCTGCGACCCGGTCGTGCTGTCCCACGGTCCTGCCGTGCATCAGCAGCCGGTCGCCCGCATGTGCCTCCATCGGGAGTGACCTCCTCAGGGGTGGCGGTCCATGTCGACAAGTCTATGACCGGACGCGGGAGCCGCCTCTCGTGCGGTCGGTCCCACGGGCCCCGGAGCGCCCTGCGCCCCTGCCCGCGCGCTGGGTGACGGCGATGCACACCAGCACGGCCACCGCCGCCACCGGCGCGGCCGCGGGCACCTCCTCGCCGAGCGCGAAGAACGACCAGACCAGGGTGAGCAGCGGCTGCGCCAGCTGGAGCTGGCTCGCCCGCGCCACCCCGATCTCCGCCATGCCCCGGTACCAGACGTACAGGCCGAGGAAGGTCGACCCCGCCGCGACCCAGACCAGTCCGACCAATCCGTGCGCGGTGATCCGCACCGGCTCGAAGGGCAGCGCCACGGCAGCGCCCGCCACGGCGAGCGGCAGGCAGAGGAGCAGGGCCCAGCCGACGACCTGCCAGCCCGGCATGACACCGGCGAGCCTGCCGCCCTCCGTGTACCCGGCCGCGCAGACCAGCAGCGCGCCGAACAGGTACAGATCGCCGCGGGAGAGGACCCCGCCGCTCTGCTGGACCGTGAAGGCGATCACCACGGCGGCGCCGGCGAGCGCGGCGATCCAGAAGGCGCGGGGCGGCCGGGAGCCGGTGCGCAACGACGCGAAGAGCGCGGTCGTCAGCGGCAGCAGCCCCACCACCACGGCCGCGTGCGAGGTCGTGGAGGTCTGCAGGGCGAGCGTCGTCAGCAGGGGGAACCCGACCACGACACCGCCCGCGACGACCGCGAGGCCGCCCCAGTGGCGGCGGTCCGGCACCGGCACCCGGCCCGCGAGCAGGAAACCGCCGGCGATCAGAGCGGCGACCAGGCTGCGCAGCGCGACCAGGGACCAGGGCCCGAAGGTCTCCAGCCCCCACACGGTGGACGGAAAGGTCAGCGAGAAGGCGAGGACGCCGAGTCCGGCGAGCAGGACGCCGCCACGGCCCGCATGCCGACCGACCGCTATCGTGGTGGGCGCAATAGCGCTATCCTGTGCTGTCATGCATGAGCGTAGCAGTGTGGCCGAGCTGGTGAGTTCCCTGCGCGAGGAGCTCAACCGCTACTCACCGGGTGGAAAGCTCCCGTCGAGCCGAGCTCTCGTCGAGCGCTACCGGGTGAGCCCCGTGACCGTCTCCCGGGCCGTCGCGCAGCTGGCCGCCGAAGGCCTGGTCGTCACCCGGCCCGGCTCCGGCGCCTTCCGGGCCGAGACCCGCACCGGCGCCCCCGCACCGGGCGACACGTCCTGGCAGGAGGTCTCGCTCAGCGGCGACAGCGGACCCGAGGTCGTACCGCGCACCGTCGACGCCTCCGGAGTACTGGTCACGCTCGCCGCGCCGCGGCCCGGAGTCATCGAGTTCAACGGCGGCTACCTCCACCCCTCGCTCCAGCCCGAACGGGCCATGTCCGACGCGCTGGCCCGGGCCGGCCGTCGCCCCGGAGCGTGGGGGAGACCGCCCACCGACGGCCTGGGCGAGCTCCGCGCCTGGTTCGCCCGCGAGATCGGCGGCACGCTCACCGGCGCCGACGTCCTGATCACCGCGGGGGGCCAGAGCGCGCTGGCCACCGCACTGCGTGCCCTCGCCCCGCCCGGTGCCCCCGTTCTCGTCGAATCGCCCACCTACCCCGGCATGCTCGCCGCCGCCCGCGCCACCGGGCTGCGGCCGGTGCCCGTGCCGGTGGACACCGACGGCGTACGCCCGGACCTTCTCGCCGCCGCGTTCCGCGCCACCGGGGCCCGGCTCTTCGTCTGCCAGCCGCTCTTCCAGAACCCGACCGGCGCGGTCCTCGGGCCGGACCGGCGTGCGCAGATCGTGCGGACCGCCCGGGAGGCCGGCGCCTTCGTCGTCGAGGACGACTTCGCCCGCCGCCTCGCCCACGCGGACGCCGGCCCGCTGCCCGAACCCCTGGTCGCGCACGACCAGGACGGTGTCGTCGTCCACGTCCGCTCCCTCACCAAGGTCACCTCGCCGAGCCTGCGCGTCGGCGCGCTGGCGGCCCGCGGCCCCGTCCTGGAGCGACTGCGGGCCATCCAGGTCGTCGACAGCTTCTTCGTGCCCAGGCCGCTCCAGGAGGCCGCACTCGAACTCGTCGGCTCACCGGCCTGGGGACGCCATCTGCGTGCGGTCGCCGCCGAGCTCGGCAGCCGCCGCACCGCGATCACCGCCGCGGTCCGGAGCCGTCTGCCCGAACTCGCTCTGCCCCACGTGCCGTCGGGTGGCGGCAGTCTCTGGCTCAGGCTCCCCGGGCCGGGGGCCGACGAGCCTGCCCTGGTCTCCGCCGCCCTGCGGGCCGGCGTCGCCGTCGCCCCCGGCCGCCCGTACCACTGCGCCGAGCCCCCGGCCGGTCACATCCGGCTGAGCTTCGCCGCGGTCGCCGGCCCTGCGGAGATCGCCGAGGGCGTACGGCGTCTGCGCACCGCCTGCGACGAGCTCTTCGACCGCCCGGGCCCGGCGGATAGCCTGCGCGCATGACCGATACAGACGCCTCCGCCCCCGGTGCGACCGGTGCCTCCTCTGCCGGTGCCTCCTCTGCCGACGCCTCCTCCGCAGGGGCCTTCGAGCAGCGCTACGAGATCTCCAGCGACCCCTCCCGGCTGGACCCTGCCCGCATTCACCACTGGCTCTCCACGGACGCCTACTGGGCGCTGGGCCGCAGCCGCGAGCAGCAGGACCGTGCGATAGCCGGATCCCTCAGCTTCGGCGCGTACGACGTCACCTCGGGTGAACAGGCCGCCTACGCCCGCGTGGTGACCGACCACGCCTCGTTCGCCTGGATCTGCGACGTGTACGTCGACCGGGCGGCCCGCGGCCACGGAATCGGCACCCGGCTCGTCACCGAGATCCGGGACCGACTGGCCCCGACGGGCGTGCGCAGGTTCCTCCTCGCCACGGACGACGCCCACGGGGTCTACGCGAAGGTCGGCTTCGCCCCGCTCGAAGTACCGGGAAAGTGGATGTGCCTCCAGGTGGGCTGACCGGAAGCGCTTGGGGTCCGCCGCGCCGCCCTCTTGACCGGCGCGGCGTTCGGCTCCACGATCGCGCCCATGAGTGTTCGTGTCTCCCTGGTCGCAGCTGCGCGCAGCTCCGCCCTGCTCGCCGAGCGTTTCGACGACGACCGGCCGCTCGACCACACGGGCTGGCACGAGGTGCAGCTCGCCGCGCACGCCCTGGTGCCGCTCGGCGCGGCCGAGCTGCGCTACTGCTCACCCACACCGCGCAGCCGCGCCACCGGTGACGCCCTCGGCTTCGCGCCCATGGCCCAGCCCGCGCTCCGCGACTGCGACATGGGCCGTTGGCGCGGTCTGACCCTCGCGGACGTGGCAGCCCGGGAGCCGGCCTCCGTCGACGCCTGGCTCGCCGACCCGCGATCCGCCCCGCACGGCGGCGAACCGCTGCTCGCCTTCATCTCCCGGATAGGCGGCTGGCTCGACACCCGTCCGGCGTGCGACGGCTCCATCGTCGCCGTAGCCGAACCCGCCGTCGTCCGGGCCGCCCTCGTCTACGCGCTCAAGGCCCCGCCGTCGACGTACTGGAACGTCGACGTCCGCCCGCTCTCCACCGTCACGCTCACCGGGCTGCCCGGCCGCTGGAGCCTGAGCCTCGAAGCGCTTCCGCGCTGATCTCCCCCCGATCGAAGGAACCCGGAGTACGACTTCTTCCCGCCAGTCCGACCAGTCGGTACGGTGAGGGCTCCCGAGACGAGGAGTGATCCGTGCCGGACTTCCATGGCCACTGCGACGACCGGTTCGCGGCGGTGCGCGACGCGTTCGCGGCGAACTTCGACGAGCGCGACGAACTGGGTGCGGCCGTCACCGTCCTCGTCGACGGTTCCCCCGTGGTGGACCTCTGGGGCGGCTGGGCCGACAAGGACCGGACCCGTCCGTGGGAGCGGGACACCGTGGTCAACGTGTGGTCCACGACGAAGGGCCCGACCGCGCTCTGCGCCCACATCCTCGTCGACCGAGGCCTCCTCGACCTGGACGCTCCCGTGGCCACGTACTGGCCCGAATTCGCTGCCGCCGGCAAGGAGTCCGTGCCCGTACGCCATCTGCTCTCCCACCGGTCGGGCGTCGCGGGCCTGCGGGATCCGCACACCCTGGCGGAGCTGTACGACTGGGAGCTGACCACGGCCCGCCTCGCCGCGACCGAACCGTGGTGGGAGCCGGGCACCCGCTCCGGGTATCACGCCATCTCGTACGGCTTCCTCATCGGCGAGGTCGTCCGCCGGATCACCGGCCTGCTGCCCGGGGAGTTCCTCCGGCAGGAGATCACCGGCCCGCTGGACATCGACTTCACCATCGGTCTCCCGGAGAAGGACGCCCACCGGGTCGCCGAGCTCGTCCAGCCGAAGAGCGTCTCGCGTGAACAGGCCGCGCTCTTCTCCCGGATGGAGCCGGTCGCCATCGCCTCCCTGCTCAACCCCGGTACGGGCACGGCCGCCGCCAACACCCCCGAGTGGCGGGCCGCCGAGATCCCCGCCGCGAACGGCCACGGAACAGCCCGCGCGGTCGCCGCGCTCTACGGCATCCTCGCCGGACGGGGCAGCATCGACGGCCGTCGGATCCTCTCCGAGAAGGCAGCGGAACGGGTCCGCGAGGGGCAGGGCAGCTGCCGGGACCTGGTGCTCGGCGCGGGCTTCGCCCACGACACCGAGCTGGGCCTCGGCCTCTGGCTGAGCGGCGAGAACGCCTCCTACGGCCCCAACCCCCGCGCCGTCGGGCACGACGGGGCGGGCGGTTCCTGCGGCTTCGCCGACCCGGAGGCAGGCATCGCACTCGGCTACGTCATGAACCGCATGGGCGCGAACATCGCCGACGACCCACGCAAGATGGCGCTGATCGACGCGGTGTACGCGTCCCTCTGACCGGGCGAACGGCGTGCCCCGTTCCCGTGCCGCGGCGGCGTCCGGTCAGTAGCCGGCCGGGCGCACCAGCCCCGACTCGTACGCGAACACCGCGGCCTGCGTCCGGTCGCGCAGGCCCAGCTTGACCAGGATCCGGCTCACATGGGTCTTCACCGTCTGCTCCGCCACGACCAGCCGCCCGGCGATCTCCGCGTTGGACAGTCCCTGCGCGACGAGGAACAGGACCTCGGTCTCGCGTTCCGTGAGATCACCGACACGGTCCCTGCTCGGGGCGCGCGGCGCGGTGCTCGCCCGGGAGAACTCGGCGATCAGACGCTTGGTGATGTTCGGGGCGAGTAGCGCGTCGCCGGCCGCCACCACCCGTACCGCCTGCGCGAGTTCGGCAGCCGACGCGTCCTTCAGCAGGAAACCGGAGGCGCCCGCGCGCAGCGCCTCGTACACGTACTCGTCTAGGTCGAAGGTGGTCAGGACGAGGACCTTGACGGTGGCGCCCGGCGCTTCGGTGATGCGGCGGGTCGCGTCGATCCCGCCGAGACGGGGCATCCGTATGTCCATCAGGACGACATCGGGAGCCAGTTCGGCGACCTTCTCCACCGCGTCGACGCCGTCCACGGCCTGGCCGACGACCTCGATGCCGGGCTCGGCGTTCAGCAGCACCGTGAAGCCCTGGCGGACCATCATCTGGTCGTCGGCGATCAGTACGCGGATGGTCATGCGGGTTCCTCCAGGGGAAGTGTCGCCACTACTTCGTAACCCCCGCCGGGGGTGGGGCCGTGGGTGAGTTCGCCGCCCAGCATGGCGGTGCGTTCGTTCATTCCGAGCAGCCCGTGCCCGACACCGGCGGACCGTGCGGGCGGGACGTCCGGGGCGGAGTTGGTGACCCGGACCGTGACGGCCGCCGTGTGGTAGCCGACCTCCACCCGGGCGCGTGCCCCCGGGGCGTGCCGCATCACGTTGCTGAGCGCCTCCTGCACGATGCGGAACGCCGACAGCTCGACGCCGGGCGGCAACGGCCGCCGGGTGCCCGCCGTCTCCGCGGTGACGGTGATGCCGGCGCCCCGTACCTTCCCGATCAGTTCGTGCAGCATGTCGAGGGTGGGCTGCGGCGCGTGCCGTACGCCGTCCGCCAGTGCGTCCTCCGAGCGCAGTACGCCGAGCACGCGGCGCAGTTCGGCGAGCGCCTCCACGGCGTTCTCCCGGATGCCCGCGAGGTTCTCCTTGAGCTCGTCCGACGGGTTCTCCACCAGGTGCGGGGCGACCTGGGCCTGGATGGAGATCACGGACATGTGGTGGGCGACCACGTCGTGCAGTTCGCGCGCGATCCGGTTGCGCTCCTCCAGGAGCGTGCGGCGGGCCCGCTCCTCCTCCGTCAGCTCCGACTGCTCCACCAACTGGGTGCGCGCCACCCGCAGGGCGCGCAGCGCGGAACCGATCACGACGGCCACGACGACGACGAGGGCGGCGCGGTCGAGGGCGTAGTTGTGGGCCCGGGTGGCGAAAGTGCTGACCGCAAGCCCCGTCAGGAGACTGACCACCAGTGCGGTGACCGCCCGGCGTGGCCGGACCCGGAGCGCCAGCAGGAACAACGCACCGCTCTGCAGGGCGATTTCGGGCATGGTCCACGGGAACAGCTCGTCGGGCCCCAGCACCGGCTCGGCGAGCCGCACGCTCACGACCATGAGCCCGAGCGACGCCCACCAGGCGTACAGCGGCCGGGCCATACCGGAGATCAGCGCCGCCGACTGGAGCACGGCGAGAAGAACCGCGTACACGGGGATGCCGGAGCCGTGCGGTATCAGGTCGTACACATGGAACAGCGTGATCGCCGACGCGACGGTCGCCAGCAGCATTCCGAACACCGGCCGCCATATCGGTGCGCCCGGCCGGCCCGGTGGCGGTACCGGATCGACGGGCGAGGTCCACAGATCCTCGCGCAGCGTGCGCGGCAGCCCCCGCAGAGCGGCCGCCAGCCGTCGCCCGCCCGCCCCGACCCCCGCCCACCCCGTCATGTTCTCCACCTTAAGCACGTCGTGACTCCTGGATCAGGGCGGGGGAACTCCTGCGTACGACCGTCGATCCGCTGCTCCGCCCCTGTTCGTACGCACCGAAGGCGTGCCGGAGCACCAGCAGCACCAGGGCGAAGACCGGCAGCCAGGCCAGCCGTGCGAGGACCCAGAGGGGGCCGTCGGGCACGGTGTGCAGACCGGGCAACGGGCCGCCGGCGAACAGGACGGTCGAAGTGACCACGATCATCGCGGTCTGGTGCCACAGGAAGACGGTCATCGCGGACAGGTTCACCAGCGCCACGGCCGCCCAGACGGCGGGCCGCGCCAGGACCCGGCGCAGCGGTCCGAGCAGCAGCAGCGCCGCCCCGCACTGGGCGAGACCGAACGTGACGACCGCGAGCGTCGGCGGGTCGAGGTTGGACAGCTCGCCGCCGGGCACCCCGACCATGGACGCCGGATAGCCGGCGAACAGGACGAGCCCCGCGGTTGCCGCCGCGCCCCCGAGCAGAAGCGCCCAACCGGTCCGGCGGCTGCGCAGCCCGCCCCGCGCCCAGGCGGCGCCCAGGCAGTACGGGACCAGCCAGCCCGCCGCCACGTTGACCCTGCCCAGGGCGTCCGGGCCGTCGAGGCCCAGGCGGATCAGGTCGACGTGGAGGACCACGGCGAGCGGCCACAGCGGATGCAGCCGCGCCACGAGCGGGGTCGCCGCCGTCAGCGCCGCGAAGACCAGCAGGAACCACAGCGGCGACCACACCAGCTTGACCAGCGCGCGCACGGTGTCCTGGTCCACCCCGGAGGCCAGCATCACGCACGCCGCCACGGCCCACACCACCAGGACGACGGCGACCGGCCGGAACAGCCGCCCCATCCGGGCCCGCAGCCACCGCCCGTAGGACTCGCCCCTCGCCCGGGCGGAGGCATAGCCCTTGGCTCCCACGTGCCCGCCCACCAGGAAGAAGACCGCGAGCGTCTGGAACACCCAGGAGACCGGGGTGAACTGCGGCATGTACTGGAGCGGACTCGCACCGTGCACCGTGCCGCTGTCGGCGACCAGAGCCGTCACCAGCCAGTGGCCGCACACCACGCCCAGGATGGCGAGGCCGCGCAGGGCGTCGAGCGCACGGTCGCGGTCCGGAGGCGTCGCGGACTCGATACGCCGCACGAGCTCACGCATGACGGCCCGCCGTCCCCGCGACGATCCGGCCGATGCTGCGCAGCGAGACCGATCCGGGCTTCAGGTAGTCGCTGTGTCCGCCGTCGCCCGCGTCGAAGACCTCGGCGCCGAACTCCGGCGAGACCGGGTCGGTACCGAACCCGACCGTGACGAACGGCAGTCGCACCCGTATGTGGGGTACGTCCGCGATCCAGTCGTCACCGCCCCGGCCGGCCCGGACGGTGGCCCGGGTGTGCAGCGAGGCGGCGCTCTCGGCGCCGGTGCCGGGACTGCCGTACAGCACGATCTCCGCGACATCGAGCCGGGACGCCGCACGGGCGCAGACGACGGAACCGTAGGAGTGGCAGAGCACCGAGACCCGGGCGGCAGGCTGCGCCGCAGTCAGCTCCCGTACGAAGGACGTCAGTTGAGGTGCCGCTTCGACGGCCCGGCCCGAGGTCAGTGCCCCGGGGCTCACCGTGACCGGAGTCCGGTACCCGAGCCAGGCGACGACGGCCGACCCGCTGCCCAGCTCCCCGAGAAGCGCCTCGGCATCGCGCCGTAAACGCCAGTAGTGGTCGAGGTCGACGCCCGCGCCCGGTACCAGTACGGCGATCCGTCCGGCCCGGGACAGATCCCCGAAGACCTCGGCGGTGCGGCCGCCGTCGCGCCCGTCGAACGTGAGGAAGTGCCGGGCTGACCCGGCCATGTCCCGCAGCGAAGCGGCGCGCTGCCGGTCCCCGTTCCTGGCGGCCATGCGCTCGGCCGCCCTGATGCCGTCACGGTTCGCCGTGTACCGCGCCGCCAGCGCGTCCGGGGCCGCGGTGTCCAGCGGGCCGAGGGCCGCCGGTGCGGGTGCCGGAACAGCGGCGGGGCGGGCCGCCCCCGAAACCGGCAGTGCCACGGACGCGGTGACGAGCGCGGAGAGCAACGCGCGACGCAAACGGCTGCTGCGTGGGCGGGACGCCATGGGTGGTCCTTCCGTACCGGATGTGCCTGATGAATCCGGTACCGAAGCTATGGACCGCCCCGTGTGGTCGGCGTCCCGCTGAGGAGCCCACCTGTCACGTAGCTCTGGAGTACTACGAGTAGGGGGTGCCCCTCCCGATGTCCGCTACGGGCGACGCCGGGGCTTGCCGCGCTTGCCGCCGCCGGACGCGCCCCGGGGGTTCTTGCCCGTCGCCTTGCCGGCTGCGGGCTTGCGCGGTGCGCCGCCCTTCTTCTCCGGGCGCTTGGCCTTCGGCTGCGGGGGTGTCGGGGGGCGGCCCCGGGTGCTGTTCACGGTCCGCCCGCGGACGATCCCGATGAACTCCTCCACCAGGTCGGTGGTCTTCTCCTCCGGCCAGGCCAGGGCGATGCGCGACTCGGGAACGTCCGAGAGCGGCCGGTAGGTGAGGTCCTTGCGGTGGTGCAGACGGGCCAGCGACTGCGGGACGACGAGCAGCCCCACCCCTGCCGCCACCAGCTCGACGGCGTCCTCCGTCGTCGCGGGGCGCTCCAGCGCCGGCCGGCCCGGCGGACGCTCCCACTCCAGGGTGTCGTCGAGGGGGTGCAGCACGATCTCGTCCGCGAGATCCGCGGCCGACACCTCGTCGACGGCCGCCACGAGATGGTCCTTGGGGACCACGACCACGGTCGTCTCGGTATAGAGGGGGATCGCGCTGAGATCCGTACGGTCGACCGGGAGGCGTACGAAACCGGCGTCGGCGTCGCCGCCGCGCAGCACACCGGCCGCCTCGGCCGCGGGTACGCCCACAAGGGTCAGCGGGACGCCGGGCAGCCGCTCGTTCCAGATCCGCACCCATTTGGTCGGGGTCACGCCCGGGACGTAGGCGAGCCGGAACGAAGAGGGGGTTTCCGAGCCTGTCACTCCGCCAGGTTACCGGCCGTGGTCGGAGGCGGCGCACATGCTCGATACCCTGGACACCATGACGTCGCACCAGACCACCCAGACAATGAAGCCCGCCACCGCGGCGAAGAAGCTGGGTGTGTACCTCGAAGCCACCCCCGCCGAGTTCCAGGAGGGCGTCGTCTCGCGCAGCGAGCTGAACGCACTCCAGGCCGATCCGCCCGAGTGGCTGCAGGAGCTGCGGCGCAACGGTCCGCACCCCCGGCCCGTGGTCGCGTCGAAGCTGGGCATCTCCATCGCCGGCCTCGCGCGGGGCGGAGTCACCGAGCCGCTCACGACCGAGCAGATCGACGCGCTCAAGAACGAGAGCCCCGAGTGGCTGCAGAAGGAGCGCGCCACCCAGGCCGAGGTCCGCAAGGAAGCGGTCCGTATCAAGGAGAAGAACGCGGCGCGGCCCGAGCAGTCCGGCGACGCGCGTTCCTGACGCGTGCGGGGCCTGACGGGCGCCGTACTTTCCAGATCTTCCGGACCTTCCGGACCTGGAGCGGTCGTGAGGACTCCGGACCCTGAGGGCCCGTCCTACTCCCCGCTCTGCGCCCCGGTGTAGGCCGCGATCGTCGCCGTCGTCGTGGCCGCCACGACCTGCGGGTCCGCGCCCGACGCGGCGTACGCGGCGCCCCACTCGTGGCCGGAGCGCGCCATGACCGCCTTCGCCTCGGGCGTGGACTGCCAGGCGGCGGCCTCCTCCGGGGTGATGTCGCCGCCTGCGAGGTGCGTGGCGAGGCCCAGAAGCGTCAGGTCCCAGCCGATCCCGACCGCTCCCGGCCCGAACTGTGCCCGGAACTCCTCGGGCACCACGGCCACGTGCTCCAGCTCGAACACCGTCCGGCCGTCGCCCTCCGGCGTCAGCCGTACCTCGACCTCGCTGAACCCCGGCTCCGGCCCGAACAGCCAGGACACCCGCAGGCGCTCCGGCGGGACGCACTCGAGGATCTCGCCGCCGGCGTTCCCCTCCAGCTGATAGCGGCCGCCGAGCACGAACTCCCCGCTCACCGGCAGGAACCAGCGCGCGATCCGTTCGGGCGAGGTCACCGCGTCCCACACGTCCGAGGCCGCCGCCTCATAGGTGCGCCGCAGCAGTACCGTGCCGGCCTCCTGCGCCCCGGCCTGCCGCGTGCCGACCTCGCGGTGCACCCGGTTGATCTCGTCGACGATGCCGCTCATGTCCGCTCACTTCCTCTGCCGGTCCGCGCTCGCGCCTTCTCCCGCAGATGCTGAGACACTGCCGACCGGGACCGGAGATCTGCTCGCCGGATGCGAGTGGATCCAGTATCCGGCGCGGGACAGGGTTCCCGCGAACGTCGAAGGCGTGCACGACGGACACCGTGCCGCTCGCGCACGTGCAAAGCGACGCTCAAGTCTTTGCATAAAAGTGCAGGCCTGCGTATAGTCATGCCATCGACTAGGAGGCATTTCGATGGTGGTACGTGCGGCAGTGGCAGGGGCGAGCGGATATGCCGGCGGGGAACTGCTCCGCCTGCTCCTCACCCATCCACAGGTCGAGATCGGCGCCCTCACCGGCCACTCCAACGCCGGACAGAAGCTCGGCGCCCTGCAGCCGCACCTGAGGCCGCTGGCCGACCGGGTGCTCCAGCCGACCACGGCCGAGGTGCTCGCCGGGCACGAGGTCGTCTTCCTGGCCCTGCCGCACGGCCAGTCGGCCGCCGTCGCCGAGCAGCTCGGCGACGAGGTGCTCGTCGTCGACATGGGTGCCGACTTCCGGCTGAAGTCCGCCGCCGACTGGGAGAAATTCTACGACTCCCCGCACGCGGGCACCTGGCCGTACGGCCTGCCCGAGCTGCCCGGAGCCCGCAGCGCGCTGGAGGGGTCCAAGCGCATCGCGGTGCCCGGCTGCTACCCGACCGCGGTCTCCCTCGCCCTCTTCCCGGCGTACACGGCCCAGCTCGCCGAACCGGAGGCCGTCGTCGTCGCCGCCTCCGGCACCTCGGGGGCCGGGAAGGCCGCCAAGCCGCACCTCCTGGGCTCCGAGGTCATGGGCAACATGTCCCCGTACGGCGTCGGCGGCATCCACCGGCACACGCCCGAGATGATCCAGAACCTCAGCGCCGCAGCCGGTGAGCCGGTCACCGTGTCCTTCACGCCGACCCTCGCGCCCATGCCCCGCGGCATCCTCGCCACGTGCAGCGCGAAGGCGAAGCCGGGCGTGAGCGCGGAGTCACTCCGCGCCGCGTACGAGAAGGCCTTCGCGGACGAGCCGTTCGTCGACCTGCTGCCCGAGGGCCAGTGGCCCGCCACCGCGGCCGTGTACGGATCCAACGCCGTCCAGATCCAGGTCGCGTACGACGAGGCAGCCGGCCGGATCATCGTGATCAGCGCCATCGACAACCTCGCCAAGGGCACCGCGGCGGGAGCCCTGCAGAGCATGAACATCGCGCTCGGGCTGCCCGAGGACACAGGTCTGTCCACCATCGGAGTCGCACCGTGAGCGGCGCACGCGCAGCCGCCGGGCTGCGGGAGACGACGAAGACCGCGCCGCCGCGCAGCGCGGGCGGAGAAGCGAACGAGGAGATGCAGTGAGCGTCACGGCAGCCAAGGGATTCACGGCGGCGGGCATCGCCGCCGGAATCAAGGAGAGCGGCGGACCGGACCTGGCCCTCGTGGTCAACAACGGGCCCCGCCGCGCCGCCGCGGGCGTCTTCACCTCCAACCGCGTCAGGGCCGCACCCGTCCTCTGGTCGGAGCAGGTGCTCAAGGGCGGCGAAGTGACCGCCGTCGTCCTCAACTCCGGTGGTGCCAACGCCTGTACGGGCCCCCAGGGCTTCCAGGACACCCACGCGACCGCCGAGAAGGCCGCCGAGGTCCTCACCGGTCACAGCGCGGGCGAGATCGCGGTCGCGTCGACCGGACTGATCGGCCTGCTGCTCCCCATGGACAAGCTGCTGCCCGGCATCGAGAAGGCCGCAGCGGCCCTGAGCGAGCACGGTGGCGAGAAGGCCGCCATCGCCATCAAGACGACCGACACCGTGCACAAGACCGCGGTCGCGGACGGCGCGGGCTGGACCGTCGGCGGTATGGCCAAGGGCGCCGGCATGCTCGCCCCCGGCCTCGCCACGATGCTGGTCGTCCTGACCACCGACGCCGACGTCGACGCCGCGGGCCTCGACTCCGCGCTGCGCGACGCGACCCGGACCACCTTCGACCGGGTCGACTCCGACGGCTGCATGTCGACCAACGACACCGTGCTGCTGCTCGCCTCGGGCGCGAGCGGAATCGCTCCCGGGCAGGCCGAGTTCGCGGCCGCAGTCCAGACCGTCTGCGCCGACCTCGCGCGCCAGCTGATCGGTGACGCGGAGGGCGCTTCCAAGGACATCCGGATCGAGGTCGTCAACGCCGCGACCGAGGACGACGCCGTCGAGGTGGGCCGCAGCATCGCCCGTAACAACCTCCTCAAGTGCGCCATCCACGGGGAGGACCCCAACTGGGGCCGTGTCCTGTCCGCCATCGGCACCACGAAGGCGGCCTTCGACCCCGACCAGCTGAACGTCGCCATCAACGACGTGTGGGTCTGCAAGGGCGGCTCTGTCGGCGAGGACCGCGACCTCGTCGACATGCGCTACCGGGAAGTCAAGATCACCGCCGACCTGGCGGCCGGCACCGAGACGGCCGTCATCTGGGCCAACGACCTCACCGCCGAGTACGTCCACGAGAACAGCGCGTACAGCTCATGAGTGCCGCGAGGAAGCACACGGCGCTGCCGAAGGCGCAGATCCTCATCGAGGCGCTGCCCTGGCTGACCCGGCACAACGGAAAGACCGTCGTCATCAAGTTCGGCGGCAACGCCATGATCGACGAGGAGCTGAAGGCCGCGTTCGCCCAGGACGTCGTCTTCCTGCGGCACGCCGGTCTCAAGCCCGTCGTCGTGCACGGCGGCGGTCCGCAGATCAGCGCCCAGCTCGACAAGCAGGGCCTGGTCAGCGAGTTCAAGGCCGGCCTCCGCGTCACCACGCCCGAGGCCATGGACGTCGTACGCATGGTGCTGGCGGGCCAGGTCCAGCGTGAGCTCGTCGGGCTGCTCAACCAGCACGGCCCGCTCGCCGTCGGCATGACCGGCGAGGACGCCCACACCATCACCGCCACCCAGCACCGCCCGATGATCGACGGCGAGGCCGTCGACATCGGCAGGGTCGGCGAGATCACCGCCATAGACACCGGAGCCATCCAGGCACTGCTGGACGACGGCCGGATCCCGGTCATCTCCTCCATCGCGCGCTCCGCCGAGGACAACCACGTCTACAACGTCAACGCCGACACCGCCGCCGCGGCTCTCGCGGCCGCGCTCAACGCCGAGACGCTGATGGTCCTCACCGACGTCGAGGGCCTCTACGAGGACTGGCCCAACAGCGACGACGTGATCAGCCGGCTCACCGCCACCGAGCTGGAGAAGCTGCTGCCCGATCTCTCCAGCGGCATGGTGCCCAAGATGCAGGGCTGCCTGCACGCCGTACGCAACGGCGTCGAGACCGCCCGCGTCATCGACGGCCGGGTCCAGCACTCGATCCTGCTGGAGATCTTCACCGACGAGGGAATCGGCACGATGGTCGTGCCCGACGCACAGGCCGGCACAGAAGCCGACGCACAGACCGACGTACACACCGAGACGCAGCCGCACGCGCAGGGGGAGTCATGACCAACGAGCAGTTCTCGCAGCGCTGGCAGGGGGCGCTGATGGACAACTACGGAACCCCGCAGCTGTCCCTGGTCCGCGGCGCGGGCGCCCGTGTGTGGGACGCCGACGGCACCGAGTACCTCGACTTCGTCGGCGGCATCGCGGTGAACGCCCTCGGCCACGCGCACCCGGCCGTCGTCGAAGCCGTCTCCGCCCAGGTCGCCTCGCTCGGCCACGTCTCCAACCTCTTCATCGCAGAACCGCCCATCGCGCTCGCGGAGCGCCTGCTGCAGCTCTTCGGCCGGACGGGCAAGGTCTACTTCTCCAATTCCGGGGCCGAGGCCAACGAGGCCGCCTTCAAGATCGGCCGGCTCACCGGGCGCAGCCACATGGTCGCGACCGACGGCGGCTTCCACGGCCGGACCATGGGCGCGCTCGCCCTGACCGGCCAGCCCAAGAAGCGCGAGCCCTTCGTGCCGCTGCCCGGCGACGTCACCCACGTGCCGTACGGCGACGTGGAGGCGCTCCGGGCCGCGGTGACGACCGACACCGCCCTGCTGATCATCGAACCCATCCAGGGCGAGAACGGTGTCGTCGTACCGCCCAAGGGCTACCTGGAAGCAGCCAGGGAGATCACCCGGGCCACCGGCACCCTGCTCGTCCTGGACGAGGTGCAGACCGGGATCGGGCGCTGCGGGCACTGGTTCGAGCACCAGGCCCACCAGGGCGTCGAGCCCGACCTCGTCACGCTCGCCAAGGGCCTCGGCGGGGGACTGCCGATCGGCGCGACCGTCGCGTTCGGCGCGGCGGCCGACCTGCTGAAGCCCGGCCAGCACGGCACGACGTTCGGCGGCAACCCGGTCGCCTGCGCCGCCGGTCTCGCCGTCCTCGACACCCTCGCCGCCGACGGCGCCCTGGACGAGGTGAAGCGACTCGGTGAGAAGATCAGGGACGGTGTCGAGGGGCTCGGCCACCCGTTGGTCTCCCACGTCCGCGGTTCCGGCCTGCTGCTGGGCATCGTGCTCACCGGGCCCCTCGCAGCGCAGGTGCAGAAGGCGGCCCAGGACGCCGGACTCCTGGTGAACGCTCCGGCCCCCGATGTCGTACGGCTCATGCCGCCACTGATCATCGGCGACACCGAGGTGGACGCGTTCCTGCGGATTCTGCCCGGAGCTCTTGACGCGGCCCACGGGGACGGACGATCCGGAGAATGAGGCGACGACGATGACCGAGGCGCAGGAATCCGAGCACGGCGGGCCGTCGGTGCCACAGACCCGCACCGCCCGCCACCGGCGGATCGTGGACATCCTGAACCGGCAGCCGGTGCGCTCACAGAGCCAGCTGGCCAGGCTGCTGGCCGACGACGGGCTGAGCGTCACCCAGGCGACGCTCTCCCGGGACCTGGACGAGCTCGGCGCGGTGAAGATCCGCAACACCGGCGGCGAGCTGATCTACGCGGTGCCCAGCGAGGGCGGCTTCCGTACCCCGCAGGCACCGCTCGGCGGGTCCGCGAAGGAGGAGCGGATGCGCAGGCTCTCCTCCGAGCTGCTCATCTCGGCGGAGGCCTCGGCCAACCTCGTGGTGCTGCGTACGCCGCCGGGCGCCGCCCAGTTCCTCGCCTCGGCCATCGACCAGGCCGAGCTCCAGGCGATCCTCGGCACGATCGCGGGTGACGACACGCTGATGCTGATCAGCCGTGACCCGAACGGCGGCCAGGCACTGGCCGACCACCTGCTGAGGCTCGCCCAGAACGAGCGCTGAGCGGCCGCCCGTCAGTAGCGCGTGATCGCGGTCGGGCCGGACTCGGTCCCGACCGCGATGTGCGGACGCCGGGCCGGGTCGGCCCAGGCCAGGATCCGGTCCATGTCGGCGGCCGGTACGGAGACACAACCGGCTGTCGCGCCCCTGCCGTTGACGTGGAGGAAGATCCCGGCACCCCGGCCCCGTACGGGCCGGTGGTAGTTGAAGCCGATGACGAGCGCACGCGCGTACTGGGTCCCGTACGTCACCAGATGCTCGGCCTCCTCCGCCCGGCAGTCCGCGGGCAGCGGTTCCACCCAGCGGTTGTACGCCCGCGACGCGTTGTCCTGGCACCACCACGAGCGCTCGCCCACCCGGCGGTAGGGGAAGCGGGTCCCGTCCGGGGCGGCGGCGACGCCGAAGGCGTACGGCAGGTCGTACAGACCGGTGGGCGTGGTGTTCGTGCCCTGCGTACGCGCGGCACCCTCGGCCAGTCCGTTCGCACCGAAGCGGGCAGGCGCGGAACCCGCACGGACCCATGTCCCCGACCGCCGGTCCCACCACGTCACCGTGCCCGTCGTGGAGTCCGTGCCGGGGGCCTCGGCGGTGATCAACTGGCTGCCGCCGCCCGTGTCGGCCAGCCGTTCCGGAAGGGGCGGTGGTTCCGCCGGCCGCGCCGCGAGGGACGCCAGCGCCAGCAGAACCGACACGGTCACCAGGGGTCTGCGCATGTTCCGGACCGTACGGCCCGCGGCGGCACGGCCCCACCGCGCCTGCTCCGTACGGCCCAGTGCCTCACCCCGCGGGCGGCGCCGGCAGGGCGGGCAGCGGCAGGGGAAGCCCCGGCAGCCCGTCGATGCTGGTCGCGATGTGCTCCTTCTTCCCGAAGTACGCGCTCAGGCTGGCGTCGTCCTCGCGCCGGAAGCGGTCGGCGTGCAGGGAGCGGTCCTCGTCGTACGCCATGAAGGGCACCCCGTATCCGCAGCTGTCCCGGATCAGTTCGGCCGTCACCACGATGATCGCGCGCAGCCCGTGCGAAGCCGGGTCGACCGAGGGGAAGTGGCCGAGCAGGGCCGGGAACCGTGGATCGTCACGAAAGACCGGTTCGCCCCGGCCGTGCACCCGGACGATGTTCGGCGGCCCCTGGAAGGCACACCACATCAGCGTGATGCGTCCGTTCTCGCGCAGGTGGGCGACGGTCTCGGCGGTGCTCCCCGCGAAGTCGAGGTAGGCCACGGTCCGTTCGTCGACGACGGCGAACGAACCGCTGACGCCCTTGGGGGAGAGGTTCACCGTCCCGTCGGCGTCCAGAGGGGAGGTGGCGGTGAAGAAGATGTGCTGCTCCTCGATGAAGGTCCGCAGCCGTCCGTCGATACGTTCGTACGTTTTTCCCATGGAGTGAAGTATCCGTCGCCGAACGCCTCTGCCCGTAGGGTTTCTCACCTGCCGGAACCGGCGGGCGGCGGCTCGTAGCGGGCACGCTGCGCCTCGTGGGCGACCTCGGGGTCCTCGTCGTCCTCCAGCGCGGCCAGCACGCGTTTGCGCAGAGCGAGGCCGTGGGCGCAGAGCAGCCGGAGAGCGGACCGCCGCACGTGCTGGGGTCGGCCGGGGTCGACCAGGGCGGCCAGCCACTCCTCCGGGACGAGCAGGACGTAGGGGACCAGTGCCTTTCGGGCGGTGCGCACCACCGGCGGATGCGGGTCGTCCATGGCGGCCATCAGCTCGTCGGGGGAGACCGCGTCCAGCATGCGCAGGGCGGCGAGTGCCGCGGCGCGCACCCGGCCCTCCGGATGGGCCGTCAGCGGCCGCAGCAGGGCCACCGCGTCGGGCGCTCCGGACTCGGCCAGGCCGAACAGGGCTCCTGGCGGCAGGCCCGGTGCGGCGGGGTCGGAGCACATCCGGTGGTAGAGCTCCCGCGAGTCCTGGCCCTCCAGGCGCAGGACCAGACGGGCGGCGGAACGCACGCGCGCCGACTTGTCGGTCAGGCGGGACGCGGCCTCCGCTCCACGGTCCGCCCGGTGCAGGGCCATCACCGCGGAGGACCGCGTCACGGCCGAGGAAGCCGTGAGCAAGGGGTCCAGGAGCCGCTCCGGATCACCTGCGGCGACCTTGGCCAGCAGCTCGCCGGTGCACCCGTGGCGGACGAGCCGGTCCGGGGCGGTGAGCGTGAGCTCCGTCAGTCCGGCGGGCGTGAGCAGATCCCGTTCCAGGGCCAGTCGCGTCCCGAAGATCCGGACCTCCGGCGCATGGCTCGCGCAGAGCAGGCCCGGCAGCCCGGGCAGGGGTCCCGCGGCTGCAAGGACCCGGTCCAGGGCCCATCCGCCGTGCGGGAGCAGGGCCAGGCGCAGGGCCAGGGACACCAGTTCCGAGGGCTCGGCCCCCGGCTCCTGCAGGGCCGCACGCATCATCCGGCGGGCCCGCTCCCGTACGCGTGTGTCACGGTCGGCGCAGCGCGTCAGCAACAGGGGCAGGAGGGCGGGCCGGCCGGGGGTGAACGCCAACGCGGCCTCGCGGACCTGCCGGCGGTCGTGGCAGAGGGCGATCGCGGTCTCCGCTTCGCGGGGCGGGAACTGCGACCAGGTGACGTCCTTCGCCTCCTCGTCCCAGTGGGGTGCGGTCGCCCAGTCCACCGATCCGCGTCCGCCCGTATGACGTTCCCGGAGCAGGGACACCAGCGGCAGGACCCCGCTCCGCCGCGCGGTCTCCGAACGTATCCGCCGGTCGAGGTCGACCCACGCCTCCGGATCGGCGGTGTCCAGCGCCGCGGCCAGGGGCTTGCCCACCAAGAGGCGGTCCTGCGGGGAGAGGTACAACGTGGGGGACAGGGGGATCACGTTCCGCATGGGTCCAGCCTAGGGATCGCACGCGCCTCCCACCAGCAGCTTTGACAAACCATACGGAGGACTGCATAGTTATACCTACCAGTGACCGCACCGCGCAGGGCTTCATCGAGATCTTCGGTCCTTCCCCGAAGATCGCGGCCACGTGCGACCTCGTCCGATCCCGCGTCACCCACCGCCTCCCCTCCGTACGCGTGCGGGGAGGCGGTCGCACATCCCACCCTTGCACTCCCGAGGAGCACGCAGTGAGCAACGGCACCGGCAACAGCGACGTACGCCTCTGGGGCGGCCGTTTCGCCGACGGACCCGCCGAGGCGCTGGCCAAGCTGTCCGCCTCCGTCCACTTCGACTGGCGGCTCGCCCCGTACGACATCGCCGGCTCCCGCGCCCACGCGCGTGTGCTCAACAAGGCCGGCCTGCTCACCGAGGACGAGCTCGACCGCATGATCGCCGGCCTCGACTCGCTCGAAGCCGCCGTCGCCGACGGCTCGTTCACCGGCACCATCGCCGACGAGGACGTCCACACGGCGCTGGAGCGCGGTCTCCTGGAACGTCTCGGCCCGGACCTCGGCGGCAAGCTGCGGGCCGGCCGGTCACGCAACGACCAGGTCGCCACGCTCTTCCGGATGTACCTGCGCGACCACGCCAGGATCATCGGCGGCCTGATCGCCGAACTCCAGGACGCGCTCGTCGGGCTGGCCGTGGCCCACTCCGACGTGGCCATGCCCGGCCGTACGCACCTGCAGCACGCCCAGCCCGTCCTGTTCGCCCATCACATCCTGGCCCATGTGCAGCCCCTCATCCGGGACGCCGAGCGGCTGCGGCAGTGGGACGAGCGGACCGCCGTCTCCCCGTACGGCTCGGGCGCGCTGGCCGGTTCGTCCCTCGGGCTCGACCCGGAGGCGGTCGCCGCCGACCTCGGCTTCGAGCACGGATCCGTCGCCAACTCCATCGACGGCACCGCGTCCCGGGACTTCGTCGCGGAGTTCGCGTTCATCACCGCGATGATCGGCATCAACCTCTCCCGGATCGCGGAGGAGATCATCATCTGGAACACGAAGGAGTTCTCCTTCGTCACCCTCCACGACGCCTTCTCCACCGGGTCCTCGATCATGCCGCAGAAGAAGAACCCGGACATCGCCGAGCTGGCCCGCGGCAAGTCCGGCCGCCTCATCGGCAATCTGACCGGCCTGATGGCGACCCTCAAGGCCCTCCCGCTCGCGTACAACCGCGACCTGCAGGAGGACAAGGAGCCCGTCTTCGACTCCTGCGACCAGCTGGAGGTCCTGCTCCCCGCCTTCACCGGAATGATGGCCACGCTCACCGTCAACCGTGAGCGCATGGAGGAGCTGGCCCCGGCCGGCTTCTCGCTCGCCACGGACATCGCCGAGTGGCTGGTCAAGCAGGGCGTCCCGTTCCGGGTCGCGCACGAGGTCGCCGGCGAGTGCGTCAAGGTGTGCGAGCAACAGGGCATCGAGCTCGACGAACTGACGGACGAGCAGTTCGCCAAGATCTCCGAGCACCTCACCCCCGAGGTGCGCACGGTACTCAACGTGCCCGGCGCGCTCGCCTCCCGCAACGGCCGCGGCGGCACCGCCCCGCTGGCCGTCGCCGTCCAGCTCGCCGAGGTGAAGGCCGATCTGGCGACGCAGCACGCCTGGGCGACCGCGCGCGGCTGATCCGGCGGCATCGCGGGCTACGTTGGTCGGGCAGGTACATGAAACCGACCAGGAGGAGTCCGCGATGCCCTTCGCCCGCCTGAACCGAGCGACCACCCCGACCGCCCACATCGGGCTGGGCCTGGCCGCCGTCGGCAGGCCCGGTTACATCAATCTGCACCGCGACCGGGACCTCCCTGCCGACCGCAGCGCGGACGCGCTGCGCTCCCGCACCCACGAACTCCTGGACGCCGCCTACGCGCAGGGCGTCCGGTATTTCGACGCGGCCCGCTCCTACGGCCGGTCCGAGGAGTTCCTCGCCGACTGGCTGACCGCCCGGCCCGAGGTGACGGACGTGGTCATCGGCAGCAAGTGGGGCTACACCTACACCGCCGACTGGCGCGTCGACGCCGAGGCGCACGAGGTCAAGGACCACAGCCTCGCCACGTTCGAACGCCAGCGCGCCGAAACGGCCGGACTGCTCGGCGAACGGCTCGACCTCTACCAGATCCACTCGGTGACCGCCGACAGCCCGGCACTGAGCGACAAGGACCTGCATGCGCGCCTGGCCGCGCTGGCCGCGGAGGGCACCACCGTCGGTCTCTCCACCAGCGGCCCCGCCCAGGCCGACGCCATCCGGGCCGCCCTTTCCGTCACGGTGGACGGCGAGCCCCTCTTCCGTACCGTCCAGGCCACGTACAACGCGCTGGAGACCTCGGCGGGGCAGGCACTCTCCGAGGCGCACGACGCCGGGCTCACCGTCATCGTCAAGGAGGCCATGGCCAACGGCAGGCTCGCCGGGACCGAAGCCCCCGCCGTCGTCCAGGAGATCGCCGCCGAAGCCGAACTGGGGGCGGACGCCGCCGCCCTGGCCTTCGTGCTCCACCGGCCGTGGGCGGGCGTCGTCCTGTCGGGAGCGGCCACCGTCACCCAGCTCGCCGGCAATCTGCACGCACCGCTCCTCGACCTGGACACGGAGCGGCTGGACCGGCTGGACGCGCTGGTGGAGGAGCCGGAGGCGTACTGGAGGCACCGCTCCTCGCTGCCCTGGAGCTGAGCCGGCCTCACACCCAGGCGGCGAGTGCGTCGAAGTCCGCCCGCACCAGCCCCACCCGGGGGTCGACCGGACGCAGCAGCGCCCGCCCCGGGTGGTGCCCCGCCACCCAGCCCTTGTCGAGGTCCGTGATCTCGTCGTCGACCCAGGCGAACGGCCTCCCGGCCGCGTACTCGACGACGTACGGCGTCTTCCAGTACGTCCCGTCCGCGGTGGCGCCGTGCATCGCGGGCCAGTCGATGTACGGCAGCGGGGGCAGCCCGAGGTGCGGACCGATCCACTCGTTGGCCTCGCCCTTCCAGGTGGTCGCCCAGACGAGTTCGTACCGGTCGGTGAGGGCCAGCAGTTCGTCGCCGTGCTCCGGGTTGAGCAGGACCGGCAGCGCCGGCCCCGCCGTCCACCCCGTCGGCCGCATGCTGTGCCGCCGGTAGCCCTCCGGCGTCCTGCGGCGGGACAGCGCCATGTACGGATTGAGCGGGCCGTCGATGTCGATCAGCAGCAGCGGCTTCATCGCCTCATGGTGCCCGCTGTCACCGCCGGACAGGGTGGAAGGCTTCAGGAGCTCGTGAGGATGACGAGCTGCTGGGTCGCCCTGGTCATCGCGACATAGCGGTCGACCGCCCCTTCGACGCCCTCGCCGAACTCCTCCGGGTCGACGAGGACGACCAGGTCGAACTCGAGCCCCTTCGACAGCTCCGGGGTCAGCGACCGGACGCGCGACGTCGAGCGGAACGCCGGATCGCCGATGACACAGGCGATCCCGTCGGCATGCTCGGCGAGCCAGGCGTCCAGGACCGGGCCCAGCTCCGCAACGGAACCGTGCACGACGGGAACGTTGCTGCTGCGGATGGAGGCCGGAACGTTGGCGTCCGGGAGCACGGCCCGGATGACCGGCTCGGCCTCCGCCATGATCTCCTCCGGCGTCCGGTAGTTGATGCTCAGCGAGGCCAGGTTGATCCGGTCGATCCCCACCCGCTCGAGCCGTTCCTGCCACGACTCCGTGAACCCGTGCCTGGCCTGGGCGCGGTCCCCGACGATGGTGAAGCTGCGGGACGGGCACCGGAGCAGCAGCATCTGCCACTCCGCGTCGGTCAGTTCCTGGGCCTCGTCCACGACGACGTGGGCGAACGGGCCGGCGAGCAGATCCGGTTCGGTGCCCGGCAGCGCGCTCTCGTCGATCAGGGAGTCCTGCAGGTCCCGGCCGTGCAGCATCCCCAGCGCGCCCTCGCTCTCGTCGATCACCATGTTCTGGAGCATGCTGGTGATGGACTCGGCCCTGCGCTCGCGTTCGTCGGCGACGGCGGCCTCGTTCCGACGCCTGCGCCGCGCCGCCTCGGGGTCCCCGACCCGCTGCCGCGCCGCGTCCAGGATCGGCAGGTCGGACACGGTCCAGGCCTGGGCGTCCCTGCGCTGCAGCCGCTTGATGTCGTCGGGGCCGAGCCAGGGAGCGCACTTGCGCAGGTAGGCGGGTACCGACCACAGGTCTCCGACGAGGTCGGCCGCTTCGAGCAGCGGCCACGCCCGGTCGAAGGCCGTGAGCAGTTCCCTGTTCCTCAGCAGCGACCTGCGCAGCAGGTACTCCGAGCCTTCGCCCTCGTACTTGTCCATCAGGATCGTGAGCAGTTCCTCCCAGACCTGGTCGCGCGCCTCGTTGTGCGGCGCGCCGGGTCCTGCCGCTTCGAACGCCACGGCCCAGTCGGCGGCGCTCAGCCGGATGTCGGACCACTGGGTCGTGACGATCATCCCCTCGGTCGGCGGCTCCTCGTAGAAGCTGACGGCCGCCTCCACCGCCTTCACGAGGTTCGCCGACGACTTCAGGCGGGCCACCTCCGGGTCGCTCTCCACGCCTGCCGCGGCTCCCTCGGTGACGAGGTCCCGCAGGGTGCAGGTCTGCACGCCCTCCTCCCCGAGGCTGGGCAGGACGTCGGCGACGTAGCCGAGGTAGGGCTGGTGCGGACCGACGAACAGGACGCCGCCCCGGCGGTGACCGAGGCGGGGGTCGGAGTAGAGGAGGTAGGCGGAGCGGTGCAGCGCGACGACGGTCTTCCCCGTACCCGGACCGCCGTCGACGACGAGAGCGCCACGTGATCCCGCGCGGATGATGGCGTCCTGGTCCGCCTGGATGGTGCCGAGCACATCCCGCATCCGCGGCGACCGGTTGCTGCCCAGACTGGCGATGAAGGCGGACTGGTCGTCGAGCGCGGCGTGCCCGGCGAAGCCGTCCGGGGTGAACACCTCGTCCCAGTAGTCGTTGATGCGGCCCCGTGTCCAGCGGTACCTGCGGCGGCTCGCCAGACCCATGGGGTTGCCGTGGGTGGCCCCGAAGAACGGCTCGGCAGCGGGTGAGCGCCAGTCGAGCAGCAGCCGGCGGCCCGAGCTGTCCGTCAGGCCCAGGCGTCCGACGTACACCGGCTCGGAGGTGTCCGCACCGACCATGTGCCCGAGGCACAGGTCCATGCCGAAGCGACGCAGTGTGCGCAGACGGGCGGTCAGCCGGTGGATCTCGGAGTCCCTGTCCATGGCCTGCCGGCCCACCCCGCCGGGGGTCCTGAGCTCGGCGGCGAGGCGGTCGGACAGTTCGCCGATCGACTGCTCGAGGCACTCCGCGATGGCCGCGAAGTGCTGCTCGTCACCGGCGATCAGTGCCGGGTCGGCCTTGTTGGAGAGGCGGTCGGGAAGGTCAAAGGCGCTGGTGGTCAGCGGGTTCACGGCGTTGGCTCCGATCTGAGGTCGCTTGCAACCATTGCGCGCAGCAAGGTGTCTGGACCGGTGTGAAGAATTCTGGTGACCGTGGCGGGCAACGGCCACCAGGGGTGTTGCGGTCTCGTGTTCCGGGCTTCCGGGCTTCCGGGGTTCCGGGGTTCCGGGGTTCCGGGGCGAGGATCCCGCGTGGCTCACGCGGAACTCGGCGGCCCATCGGCGGCCACCCGTCCGGCCCAGTGCGGCCGCCCCGGCGGCCTGGGTGCCACCAGCGGTTCGGCACCCCCGCGCCATCCGTACGCAGATGACAGCACGCGCACGTCGTGGCTCCCTCATTTCCGCAGGTAGTGGCTTCGGCTGATGATTCTGGGGCATGAGGGGGGCCTTGCCGCAAGGCCCCCCGTGCGCTATATGTTGAGAGTGGAAAGGAGTGGGTACTCCTCTTTTCCCTCTGCCGTCCGCTCCGGACGGACCCCCTCCTCGCGAATCCGCGGTGCGCCGCGTGCGCCGGTACCGTCGGCCCAGGAGGGTCCCCCGTTAGCCTACGGATGCGGCGACGGTTTCGAGAATTCCCTCAGGATGCGCGGCACGGCCGTGGGTTGCGACGCACCCAGCTCTCGGAATGAGACATTCTTGTCTCATGTGGGCTAGTGTCGTCTCATGACTCTCGACCGTGAGCAGGTGCTGCGCAGTGCCGCCGCACTGCTGACCCGTAGATCGACCGCCACCATGGACGAGGTCGCCAAAGCCGCGGGCATCGGCCGTGCCACCCTGCACCGCCACTTCGCCGGACGGGATGCGCTGGTCAGGGCGTTGGAGAACCTGGGTATCCAGGAATTCGAGGCCGCACTGGACGCCGCCGAACTCGACGAGGGAACCGCCGAGGAAGGACTGCGACGCCTCGTCGCGGCCGTCGAGCCCGCTGCCGGGCTGCTGTCCTTCCTCGTCAACGAGAACCAGCTCTTCGAGGGCGACCAGGTGAACGAGGGGTGGAACCGGCTCGACGCCCGGGTCTCCGCCTTCTTCCGCCGCGGCCAGGAGCGTGGCGAATTCAGGATCGACCTCACACCGGCCTGGCTGACCGAGGCCCTGTACGGGCTCGTCGGCACCGGCGCGTGGGCCGTACAGGCCGGCCGGGTCGCCGGACAGGACTTCCAGTACATGATCGTCGAGTTGCTGCTCGGCGGAGCACGCCGGAGCGTGGAGAAATGACCAGCAGCGAGCACCGCCCCGGCATCTCGGGCGACCCGTACCACCCGGGGCGGTGGATCGCCCTGGCGGTCCTCGTCCTCGCCGTCCTGCTGGTGGCCGTCGACGCCACCGTCCTCGGCCTCGCGACCCCGTTCCTCAGTGAGGACCTCGAACCGACGGCGACCCAGCTGCTCTGGATCGGCGACGTCTACTCCTTCGTCATCGCCGGACTCCTGGTCTCCATGGGCAGCCTCGGCGACCGCATCGGCCGCAAGAAGCTGCTGCTGACCGGGGCCACCGCCTTCGGCGCGGTCTCCGTGCTCAACGCGTATGCGAACAGCGCCGAGATGATGATCCTGGCCCGGGCGCTGCTCGGTGTCGCGGGAGCCACCCTGATGCCGTCCACGCTCGCCCTGATCCGGAACCTCTTCCACGATCCGCGCGAGCGAAGCTTCGCCATCGGCATCTGGGGTGCCATGGCCTCCGCGGGCGCGGCGGTCGGCCCCGTCATCGGCGGTGTCCTCCTCGAGCACTTCTGGTGGGGCTCGGTCTTCCTGATCAACCTGCCGGTCATGGCGGTCCTCGTGGTCGTGGGCATCAAGATGATCCCGGAGTCGAAGGACCCGGCGCCGGGGCCGTGGGACCTGCCCAGCGTGGGGCTCTCCCTCATCGGCATGGTCGGCGTCGTGTACGCCATCAAGGACCTGGCGGCGCACGGCATCAGCTGGGCCGTCGCTCTCTCAGCCGTGGTCGGTGTGCTCTCGCTCGTCTGGTTCGTACGGCGGCAGTTCCGGCTCCCCGCACCCCTGCTGGACATGCGGCTCTTCCACCACCGGGGCTTCTCGGGGGCGGTCCTCGCCGACCTGCTGACCATCCTCGGCCTGTCCGGCCTGGTCTTCTTCCTCTCCCAGTTCCTGCAGCTGGTCCAGGGGCGCAGCCCGCTGGAGGCCGGGCTCGCAGAACTGCCCGCGGCGATCGGCGCGGTGACCGCCGGGCTGCTGGCGGGCAGGGCTGCCCGGCGCTTCTCGGTCCGGTCCGTCGTCGCGGGCGGGCTGGGGGCGATCGGGCTGTCGCTCGCGGTCGTCACCCTCATCCACAAGGAGACCGCGTATCCGCTGCTCGGAGCTCTGCTCCTGGTGGTCGGCGTCGGCGCCGGATTCTCCTTCACCGTCACCGCCGACGTCATCCTCTCCAGCGTCCCCCATGAGCATGCCGGCTCCGCGTCCGCCGTCTCCGAGACGGCGTACGAGCTCGGCGCGGCCCTCGGCATCGCGCTGCTCGGCTCCATCGTCACCAGCGTCTACCAGGGCTTCGCCACCCCGGAGGGAGTCCCGGCGGCCACCTCCGCGGCGGCCCACGAATCACTCGGCGGCGCCGTGGAATCGGCCGAGGCACTCCCCGCGCAGCAGGCGGAGGCACTGGTCTGGGCCGCGCAGGAGGCGTTCGTCAACGGGCTGAGGGTCGCCGCGGGCGTCGGCGCCGCGGTGCTCCTGGCGACCGCCGTATCCGCGTGGTACCTGCTGCGCGGCCAGAAGCTGGAGGAAGGCATCGTGCCGGACGACCGGCCGTAGGGCCTTTCGCGCCGGCCAAAGGTCCACCCGAGCGGCGGGCACACGAAAGGGCCCGTACCCCGCCATCCGGGGGTACGGGCCCTTTCACGCCGGACGCGGCCGGATCAGGCGGCCTTGGCCTTCGTTGCGTACATGTCGACGTACTCCTGGCCGGACAGCCGCATCACCTCGGCCATCACCGAGTCCGTCACCGCCCGCAGCACGTAGCGGTCGCGGTCCATGCCCTCGTAGCGCGAGAACTCCATCGGCTCACCGAACCGGACCGTCACCTTGCCCGGACGGGGCAGCCCGGCGCCGCCCGGCTGCAGCTTGTCCGTGCCGATCATCGCGAACGGCACCACCGGCGCACCCGTCATCAGCGTCAGCCTCGCGATGCCCGTACGGCCCCGGTAGAGCCGGCCGTCGGGGGAGCGGGTGCCCTCGGGGTAGATGGCGAAGGCGTTGCCCCCGTCCAGCACCCGGCGGCCCGTCATCAGGGCGGCGACGCCTCCCCGGCCCCCGTCCCGGTCCACCGGGATCATTCCGCAGCCCGTGAAGAACCAGGCCATCAGCCGGCCCTTGAGGCCCTTGCCGGTGACGTACTCGTCCTTGCCGATGTAGAACACCGGCCGGTCGCAGCAGATCGGCATGATCATCGAGTCGATGAACGTCAGATGGTTGCCCGCGAGAATCACCGGCCCGGTCCCCGGAATGTTCTTGGCGCCTTCCACCTGGGGGCGGAACATCAGGCGCAGGATCGGTCCGAGCACTGCCTTGATGACCGTGAGTCGGGACAACGCATCCTCCGGTGTAGTGGCCGGGCCGGCCGGGTCGGGAATTTTAAGGGTCTGTGCAGGTGAGGACGATACTCGCGGGTACCCCCGAATCGCACATCGGGTTCACCGAGTGGATACGCAGTGTTGACGTGTGTTTCCGCCATGTTCGTCCACGTGCCGCCCCACCGATGGCGTAGCTGCCTACGATCAAGCCACTCGAGCCTCTCGTACGGATGGGGCCGGGCTCGCGTGCACCGTTACTCCGTCTCCCCGTCGTCGGGCAGCTCCTCCGCCCCGCGATCCACGGCACCTGACCCCGACCCGATCCGGCCTGATCCACACGGAAGACCCCGGCTCGACAGGTGCCGGACATCACATGCGAGGAGTACTCATGACAGAGCGTGCGCAGAGTCCCGGCCGGCGGACCCTGCTGGGAGCGGCCGTCCTCGGTGCGGCGGCCCTCGGACCGGTCGGTACGGCGAACGCGGCCGGGCACGGCCGGTCCGGACAGGGCGGCGGCCACGGCTCCTACCGGGACCTGCCCGTGCCGACCGTCATCGGCCACCGCGGCGCCAGCGGCTACCGGCCCGAGCACACCCTCGGCTCCTACCAGCTGGCCCTGGACATGGGCGCGCACATCGTCGAGCAGGACCTGGTGCCGACCAAGGACGGCCATCTCGTCTGCCGCCACGAGAACGACATCACCGGCACGACGGACGTCGCGGACCACCCCGAGTTCGCGGGCCGCAGGACCACCAAGACGGTCGACGGAGTCTCCCTCACCGGCTGGTTCACCGAGGACTTCACCCTCGCCGAACTGAAGACGCTGCGCGCCAAGGAGCGGATCCCCGGCAACCGCCAGGAGAACACCCTCTACGACGGCCGCTGGGAGATCCCCACCTTCGAGGAGGTCCTGCGCTGGGCCGACCAGGAAGGACGCAGGCGCGACAAGCCCGTCTGGCTCTACGTCGAGACCAAGCACCCCTCGTACTTCCGGGGCCTCGGGCTCGGTCTGGAGGAGCCGCTGGCCCGGCTGCTGCGCCGCCACAACCGGCACCGCGCGAACTCCCCGCTGATCCTGCAGTCCTTCGAGCCGACCTCCGTGCAGCGGCTGTCGAAGCTCGTCGCCACGCCGCGCGTCGTCCTGCTGTCCGGACCGAAGGAGCGGCCCTGGGACTTCGTCGAGTCGGGCGACCCGCGCACCGTCGCCGACCTCGTGAAGCCCGCCGGGCTGACGTGGATCGCGTCCTTCGCGCAGGGCATAGGCCCGACGCTGGACCTGGTCATCCCCAAGGACTCGGCGGGCCGGCTCACCACACCGACCACCCTGGTCCGGGACGCGCACGCGCGCGGCCTGATCCTGCACCCGTACACGATGCGCAACGAGAACTCCTTCCTGCCCGCGGACTTCCGGCGCGGCACGGACCCGAACGCGTACGGCGACGCCTTCGGCGCCTTCCGCACCTACTTCGCGGCCGGCATCGACGGGGTCTTCTCGGACAACCCGGACACCGCGCTGCTCGCGGCGGCCGACTTCGCCGGGGACACCGCCGGCCACTGAGCCACCGCCGTCAGCGGCCCGGCCGGGATGCCCCGGTCGGGTGGAGCTCCCCGTGCACGGCAACCGGCTGTGGACGGGGGGCGTTGACGTGGCATGACGCTTCTCGATCAAGCTCCCGCGGCCCGCGGCCCGCTCACCCCGGCCGCTGTCGTCCGGGCCCTGCTCCCGCTGGTGCGTGCGGAGGCGACGGCCGAGGCACCGGCCGCCGAGGTCGATCCGGCGGACCTGGAACAGGCCGTGTGGCTGCGGCTGCTGGAGCGGCCGGCAGGACAGGGTGCACCCGCGGATCCCGCCCGCTGGGTCCGCACCGCCGTACGGGCGGAGGTGCGCCGCGCACGCCGCAGAGCCCGGCGCGAGCGCGCGTACACCGCGGGCGAACCCCCGGGGGACTGGAGCGGCTGCCCGGAGCGCCTCGCCCTGGGGGCGGACGAACGCCGGGTGCTGCGTGCGGCAGTGGACCGGCTGCCCGGCCGGTGTCCCCGGCTGCTGGCGGCGATGCTCGCTCCCCACGATCCGACCTACCGGGAAATCGCAGGGGAGTTGGGTATGTCACAGGGGAGCTTGGGCCCGATCCGTTCCCGATGCCTTGGATGTCTGCGCAGAATGCTCGCGGCGGAGGTTGTAGCTCCTGAAGTGCGGGGATAGGAGCGGTAGACAACCGGCGGACCAGGTGAGCGGGAGGCATGCACACATGGGCATGAGCGTGACCATCTCGGCGGCGACAGCACAGGACGTCGAGCAGATTTTCAAGCTTCAGTACCTCTGCTTCCAGAGCGAGGCGGAGCTCTACGGCAACTACCGGATCGACCCACTCATCCAGACCCTCGAATCGGTACGCGGCGAAGTCGCCACGGACCTGGTGTTCGTGGCCCGGCTCGGTGAGGAAGTCGTCGGTTCGGTACGTGGCTTCACCGACGGGGACAGCACCGGCCTCATCGGCAAACTCTGCGTCCACCCCCGGCTCCAGGGACACGGCCTCGGCGCACGTCTGCTGCGTGCCGCGGAATCGGGCCTGGCCGACGGGCGTTCGGCCAGGCGCTTCCGGCTGCACACCGGAGAGCGCAGCGAGGCGAACCTGCGGCTCTACAGCAAGGCCGGCTACTCCAGGGTGGGCAACGCCACCGGCGAGGACGGCGTCCGTCTGATCCTGCTGGAGAAGGACGCTGCCGCACCGGCCTACGTGGCCAGTGCCTGAAGGACCGCGGCAGGCCTGAGAGTCACGCGTTCCGCGCGCGGCGCAGCCAGATCATCCCGGTGACCGGCAGGATCACCGGGATGAACAGGTAGCCCATGCCGAAGTCCGACCACACCGTGGCATCGGGGAACGCGGACGGCTCCAGCAGGGTCCAGGTGCCGACGACCAGCACCCCCGCGAGCTCGGCGGCGCAGCACACCAGCGCCGCCCTGCGCGCCTTCTCGCCGCCCCGCACCAGCGAGTAGGTGATGAAGCCGTATACGAGTGCGGCGACGGCGGACAGTACGTAGGCCAGCGGCGCCTTGTCGAAGTCAAGGATCATCTCGACGATGGAGCGGGACGCGGCGGCCACGGTGAACACCCCGTAGAACCAGACCAGTACGCGCCCGGGTCCGGTGCCGAGCTCGAACTGCGGCTTCGGGCCCGCGGGTGCGGGGGAAACGCCGGGGTCGCCGGTGCGGTCGGTGTCGGTCACGGTCAGTTTCCCCAGATGTCGTAGAGCCGCACTTCGAGCACGGCCAGTACGACCGCGCCGGCCGCCACCGTCACCGAACCCCAGCGGGTCCGCTCGCTCAGCGACAGGAAGCCCGCCGCGGGCACGGCCGCGAAGGCGCCGATCAGATAGGCGATGAAGATCGTCATGCCCTGGTCGGGCCGCTCACCCCGGGCCATCTGCACGATCCCCACCAGCAGCTGGGCCAGCGCCAGCACGGAGACGACGGCCATCCCGATGAAGTGCCAGTCCTTCGTGGGCTGGTCCCGGTAGGCGGCGTAACCGCACCAGGCGGCGAGGGCGAGCGCGGTCACGGCGACCGCGACCGTCAGGGCGTCAAGCATGCATTGAGGGTATTACGGACCCCGGGACCCGCCGCGTGCGGGCCCGGCCCCCGGGCGGGCACCGGCGTCCGGGCCGCCCAGGTGTCCGGACATCGTGGCCTTGACCACAGCAGGCGCCCGGTCAGGGCGGGCCGGGTGCGGTGGACGTGGCCTGCCGCACCCCGTATCACCGCAGGTCAGAGCGGTGCTCAAGAGGAATGGGGCCGGAGGGCGGGTGTCGCGGAGCGACCATCCACGACTGTCCGCTATCCGGACAGCTGGATCTTCCGGAACGTCACGTCTGTTTTACTGGGGCCCATGACCACGACGAGCTCCCGCATCCCTGCGACCGAGGCGATCACCGCGCCCGGTGCTCGTTGTATGTGTCGAATGCGCGCCTTCTGAGGGCCCCCGCCTGAGCCTCGCGCCCCGAAGCGAGACCGAGCCCGCGCCGTCCGTAGCCAACGGATCGAGCCCGCCCGGGCATGTGCCGCGCCGCCGTCCACCGACGGGCCCGGCCGTGCCGAGACTCCCACCGGTCGACCACGAGACCACCGAGAACAGTCTCTTCAGACGAATGCCCCGTGCCCGGCGGACACCGCGCCGTGCACTCGACAGTGACGGAAACCCCCTGTGATCACCACTTCGGGCCTCACGAAGGTCTACCAGTCACGCGGCCGTGAGGTCACCGCCCTGGACGGCGTGGACCTCCATGTCCGCGAAGGCGAGGTCTACGGCGTCATCGGACAGAGCGGCGCCGGAAAGTCCTCCCTCATCCGATGCGTCAACCTGCTGGAACGCCCCACCGCCGGCACGGTGACCGTGGCCGGCCAGGACCTCACCGCCCTCGCGGGCCGCGGCAAGCGGGCCGGCAAGGAGCTGCGCGAGGCGCGCAGCCGTATCGGCATGGTCTTCCAGCACTTCAACCTGCTGGCCTCACGCACCGTCCTCGGCAACGTCGAGCTGCCCCTGGAGATCCTCGGTGTCTCCGGCCAGGCACGCACCCGCAAGGCACGTGAGCTCCTCGACCTCGTCGGACTCGCCGACAAGGCGAAGGCCTACCCGGGCCAGCTCTCCGGCGGTCAGAAGCAGCGCGTCGGCATCGCCCGCGCCCTGGCCGGCGACCCGAAGGTGCTGCTCTCCGACGAGGCGACCTCCGCCCTCGACCCCGAGACCACCCGCTCCATCCTGCAGCTGCTGCGCGACCTCAACCAGGAGCTCGGCCTCACCGTCCTGCTCATCACGCACGAGATGGACGTCGTCAAGACGATCTGCGACTCGGCCGCGCTGATGAGGAAGGGCCGCATCGTCGAGTCGGGCACCGTCGGCACACTGCTGGCCACGCCCGGTTCGGAGCTGGCCCACGAGCTCTTCCCCGTGGGCGGCACGGCCTCCGGCCCCGACCGCACGGTCGTCGACGTCACCTTCCACGGCGAGGCCGCGGCCCGGCCGCTGATCTCGCAGCTCTCCCGTACGTACAACGTCGACATCTCGATCCTGGGCGCCGCGATGGACACCGTCGGCGGCCGGCAGATCGGCCGGATGCGCATCGAGCTGCCCGGCCGGTTCGAGGAGAACGTCGTCCCGATCGGCTTCCTGCGCGAGCAGGGCCTCCAGGCCGAGATCGTGGACAGCAGCAGCACCACCGCCATCCCCGCACAGACCCCCGCCCCGCTCACCAAGGAGGTGGCGAAGTGACCTGGTCCGAAATGCAGCCACTGCTCACCCAGGGAACCGTCGACACCCTCTACATGGTGCTGTGGTCCGCTGTCGTCACCGTCCTCGGCGGACTGCCGCTCGGCGTTCTGCTGGTCCTCACCGACAAGGGCGGGCTGCTCCAGAACACCGTGGTCAACAAGGTCATCGGCGTGATCGTGAACATCGGCCGCTCGCTGCCCTTCATCATCCTGCTGATCGCCCTGATCCCCTTCACCACCTGGGTCGTCGGCACCTTCATCGGCCCGTCGGCGATGATCGTGCCGCTCGCAGTCGGCGCCATTCCGTTCTTCGCGCGCCTCGTCGAGACGGCGATCCGCGAGGTCGACCACGGGCTCGTCGAGGCCGTCCAGTCGATGGGGGGATCCATCCCCACGATCGTCCGCAAGGTCCTGCTTCCGCAGGCGCTGCCCTCGATCGTCTCCGGTGTGACCACCACCGTCATCGTGCTCATCGGCTACTCCGCGATGGCCGGCGCGGTCGGCGGCGAAGGGCTCGGCTCCAAGGCCGTCACCTACGGATTCCAGCGCTTCGACAACCAGTTCATGCTCATCACCGTCGTGCTGCTGATCGTCATCGTGACCCTGATCCAGCTGATCGGCGACGGAGCCGTACGCCTGCTGGCCCGCCGCGGCCGCACCACCTCCTGACTTCTCCTCCCCAAGAAGCCCGAACTCCTTGTCCGGGCGCACCACCATCACCACCGGAAAGAGGCACTCTTCGTGCGTAAGAACATCAAGATCACCGCTGCAGCCGCCGCCACCGCCGCCCTTGCCTTCGGCCTCAGCGCCTGCGGCACGGACTCCGACCCGGCCGCCAAGGGCGAGACCGGCGCCAATGCCGACACCTCCAAGGCCCTCGTCGTCGCCGCGTCCCCGACGCCGCACGCCGACATCCTGAACTTCGTCAAGGAGAACCTGGCGGACAAGGCGGGCCTCAAGCTCGAGGTCAAGGAGTTCACGGACTACGTCCTGCCGAACACCGCCACGGAGAACGGCCAGGTCGACGCCAACTTCTTCCAGCACAAGCCGTACCTGGACGACTTCAACAAGAAGCAGAAGACGCACATCGTCCCGGTCGTCAACGTGCACCTGGAGCCCCTCGGCCTCTACTCGAACAAGATCAAGGACGTCAAGGACATCAAGGCCGGCCAGACGGTCGCCGTGCCCAACGACACCACCAACGAGGGCCGCGCGCTCCAGCTGCTCGCCGAGAACGGGCTGATCACCCTCAAGGACGGCGTCGGCACGGACGCCAAGCTCAGCGACATCACGGACAAGAAGGGTCTGGAGTTCAAGGAGCTGGAGGCCGCGACCGTGCCCCGCGCCCTGAACGATGTCGACGCCGCGGTCATCAACGGCAACTACGCCATCGAGGCCGACCTGAAGCCGGGCAAGGACTCGCTGGTGCTCGAGAGCGCCGACGGCAACCCGTACGCCAACTTCCTCGCCGTCAAGGAAGGGAACGAGAAGGACGCCCGCGTCCAGAAGCTCGTGAAGCTCCTCAACTCCGACGAGGTCAAGAAGTTCATCGAGGACACCTACCAGGGCTCGATCGTCCCCGCCTTCGGGGTGCCCGCCAAGTCCTGACCCTCCGGGGCCACTTGTCCCACGAGCCCCGCACACCCCGCCCGGGGTGTGCGGGGCTCGGCCGTGCGGACCCGGCCATGCACATCAACGGCCCGATGCTGCATGCTGTGCCTTTACACGGTCTTCGGCATGGAGCTGCGCATGAATACCACCTTCCCGTCCATCTCCATCAGCACGGACAGGTTGGTGCTGCGCCCCTTCGACATGGCGGACATCCCCGCGTACATCGAAATGATGAACGACGAGCTGGTCACCGCCTGGACCGATGCGCCACACCCCTACACGCAGGTCGACGCGGAACGGTGGGTCCGCAGGATCGCCCCCGCCGAGCGCACCCAGGGCAACGGCATCGTCTTCGCCGTCACCGAATTCCTCAC
The DNA here is from genome assembly GCF_042796085.1 of Streptomyces sp. NPDC056452. NCBI lineage: Bacteria > Bacillati > Actinomycetota > Actinomycetes > Kitasatosporales > Streptomycetaceae > Streptomyces > Streptomyces sp. NPDC056452. The sequence continues at coordinate 38,052 of NZ_JBHTRI010000025.1, read as the reverse complement.
CCAGCGCCTCGTCGGCTCAGTCCGGCTCCACAACACCGACTGGCGCACCCTGGCGGCCGAGGTCGGCTACATCACCGCCCCCTGGGCACGGGGCGAGGGATACGCCACCGAATCCGTCCTGGCCCTCGCCGAGTGGCTCTTCCGCGACCAGGGCTTCGAGCGCATCGAGCTGCGCACGGCCGCCGACAACACCGCCTCGCAGCAGGTCGCCCAGAAGCTGGGCTGCATCAGCGAAGGAGTGCTGCGCAACGCACGGATAGCGCGCACCCGGACCGAGAACGGTACGGACGGCGGCTGGACGGACATCAGGACCGACCTGATCGTCTGGGGGCTCCTCCCGGAGGACCTCGAAGGCGTCGCCGAGCAGCTGGCCGACGCGGGCGGCTACGGCACCTACAACGACTGGAACTGACGGCCTCCTCCGGGCTCCGGGAAGCCGCTGGCCGGCCCTTGGTACGGACCGGATACGCTCACCCTTGCTCCGCCGCTCCCGCGCAGAGCCCACGCCTGCGACACACCAGGAGACTGACGACGATGGCCGACCGGGTCACGGTGATCGGCTGGGACGGCTCGCCACTGACCAGAGCGGCCACGGCCGCGCTCTCGGCCGCCACGCTCGTCGCCGGAGCCGCCCACCACCTGGCGCTCCCCGAGGTCCCCGGGAGCGCCGAACGGATCCGCCTCGGCAGCATCGACCTGGCCGCCCGCAGGATCGCCGGGCACCGGGGCAGCGCCGTGGTCCTCGCCGACGGCGATCCCGGCTTCTTCGGGGTCGTACGCACCCTGCGCGCACCCGAACACGGCCTCGAGGTCGAAGTCGTCCCCGCCGTCTCCTCGGTGGCCGCCGCCTTCGCCCGCGCGGGAATGCCCTGGGACGACGCACAGGTCGTCGTGGCCCACCCGCGCACCCTGCGCCGCGCGGTCAACGTCTGCCGCGCCCACCACAAGGTCGCCGTCCTCACCTCCCCGGGCGCGGGACCCGCCGAGCTCGCCCTGCTCATGGAAGGCGTCCACCGGACCTTCGTGATCTGCGAGGAGCTCGGCACCGAACGCGAACGGGTCACCGTCCTCACCTCCGACAAGACCGCCGACCACACCTGGCGCGACCCGAACGTCGTCATCGTCATCGGCGGCGGGCCCGAGAGCCCCGCCACCGGCGCATGGATCGCCGGCCGCGAGCCGGTCCACCCCCGGGGCGCCCGCGGCTGGGCGCTGCCGGCCGGCACCTACGGACCCGTCGGGGCGGAGCCCGGCGAGGGCGAGTCGCCCGGCCTGCGGGCCGCCCAGCTGGCGCGCCTCGGTCCGCGCACGGGCGACCTGGTCTGGGACATCGGCTGCGGCAGCGGCGCCCTCGCCGTGGAGGCCGCCCGCTTCGGCGCGGCGGTCCTGGCCGTGGACAGCGACCCGGACGCCTGTACCCGTACGACGGCGGCGGCCCGGACCTTCCAGGTCCCGGTCCAGGTCGTCCACGGCCGGGCCCCGCACGTTCTCGAACGCCTGCCCGAGCCCGACGTCGTACGGATAGGCGGCGGCGGCGTTCCCGTGGTCACCGCCGTCGCCGCCCGGCGCCCGGAGCGCATCGTCACCCATGCCTCCAACCGGGACGAGGCCGAAGCCCTCGGCGCGGCGCTCACGGAGAACGGCTACACCGTCGAATGCGCACTGCTCCAGTCCGTCGAACTCGACACCTCTGCCTGGGTCGAGCGCGAACGGTCCGTCGTGTTCCTGCTCTCCGCGCTCCGTTCCGACCTCGCCCCCTGAGCTGCTCGCCACGGAGCGCGAGGTAGGCTGACCGATTGTTGTACCGCGCCCGGCCGTTCGTCGCTTCGTTCGTCAATGTCCGGAAAAGTGGCCCGTTTTGGTCCGCGATGTGGTACGGCGAAACCGGGGGACGCGCAACGTGGCGCAGTCCACAGCAAGCCGTGGCAGAACTGCCTGTCGCGGCGGCGAACGACCGCGAGAATGTATAGCTCCGCGCGCGTTTCGTGCCGCGCGGCGAGCCCGCTCGTTCTAGTTGACGAGCACCGGCGTGCCGTGGTTCGGGCATCCCGGGCGAAGGGCCGAAGGAGCACTGACGATGGGCGAGGGGTACGCATGACTGACACCGGCCAGATCCCGGGCGAGGGACTGCCGGAGAACGCAGGCATGGTGGAGCAGCCGGGCATCCCCGCCCCGGACGCGTACACCTACCTCGACCCCTCCGAGCACGCACCCGAGGACGAAGACCTTCTGCTGATGCCCGCGCCCCAGGGCGCGTGGAGCGACGCACCCGCCGCACCGGCGCCCGCGCCGTCGGGCCTGCCCGAGCAGTCGGCAGGACAGCAGTCCGCCTTCCAGCAGCCGCAGCACCACGCGCATGTGCCGGCGCAGGGCCAGCCCCTGTACGCCGCCGAGGCGCAGACGGCCGCGACCGGCACGCACGAGTCCGGAGGCCGTGACTCCGGCTCCGTCGACCTCAACGGAGTGCGGATCCCGGCCCCCGCCCCCGCCCCGGTGCAGGCTCCCGTCCAGGTCTCCGTCGCCGCCCAGTCCGCCGCCCCCACGCGGCGCCCGCTGCACCGCGGCCCCGTCTCCGGGGATGCCCCCTCCTACGGCGGTGCCCCGAGCGGCGGCGTCGTGCGCTCACTCGCCGACCGCGGTCCTGCCGGTGCCCCGCAGAGCCCGATGCCCGCACGGCACGCCGGGCCGCCCACGACAGGTCCCGAGTACTTCGACATCCCGGCCGACGGCCAGGCCCCGCTGCCGGGCCCGCAGCTGGGCGAGATCCCGCCCCAGCTCGCCGACCCGTGGGGCGCGCAGGCACCCGAGCCGGCTTTCCGGCCCGAACCCGTCCCGGCCGCGCCGGCAGAAACGGCCGCCCCCGCAGAGGCAGTCGTCCCGGCAGAAACGGTCGCCCTGGAACCGGTAGCCCCGGAACCGGTGGCCGAGACGGCACCGGACGCGCAGACCGGGACCCCCGAAGGGCTTCCCGAGGAGGTTTCCGGGGAAACTCCCCTCACGACGCCCCTCGATGCGCCGGTCGAGACCGCCGCAGCCGAGCCCATGGGGCAGTTCGTGCCCGTGGAAGGCTCCGTGCCGACGACTCCGCACCTCGCCCCGACGCCCGCCTCCCCGGCAGCCGGCCCCGTACAGCCGGAAGCCGTGGCTGCGACGGCTGAGGAGGCCCGGCCCGACGCGGCCGTCGAGCCCGAGCCCGTGGCCGCTCCTGTCGCGTTCGCGCCCGAGGCCGCCCCGGAGGAAGCCGTTGCGCCGACCGCGCCGCAGCCCACCGCTCCTGTGGTGGCCCTCGCCCCGGTGCCGGTGGAGGCCCCGGAGCCCGCGCAGGCGGTTGAGGAGCAGGACCTCGTCGCCCCGGTCACGGTTGCCGAACCGGCACCTGCGGCGGAGCCCGTCGCGGTGGCCGAGCCGGTTGCCGTGCCGGAGCCCGAGCCGGTTGCGCTCGTGACGCCGGCACCCGTCGCGGAGCCCGACCCCGAACCCGTCGCGGAGCCCGTCCCCGTACCGCAGGCCGAACTCCCCGTGGAGGCCGAGACCGAACCCGGCACCGGACCGGAGATCATCGAGACTCCGGCCCTGGATGTCCCTGCCCCGGTTGCCGAGCTCCCGGACAGTGCGGCGCCCGAAGCCGTGACGACGGACGCCGCTCCCCGCGAGGCCGAGGCGGTGTCCGCGGAAGCGGCTCCCGCCGGGGCAGTCTTCGTCGAAGCGGCTCCGGCCGAGGCTCTTGCCGCCGAGGTCGCTCCTGCCGTGGCCCCCGAGCCCGCCGAACCGTCACCCGTGTCCCCGCCCGCTCCCGGCTACGACGATGCCGAGCGCGAAGCCGTCCTCAAGGTCATGCGCGAGCGCCGCGACATCCGCAACGGATTCCGCAGCGACCCCATCCCGCACGAGGTGCTGCTCCGCGTGCTCGAAGCCGCGCACACCGCACCGAGCGTCGGCCACTCCCAGCCGTGGGACTTCGTCGTCATCCGTTCCGCGGAGACCCGGCGTTCGATGCACGAACTGGCGCAGCGCCAGCGGGAGGCGTACGCCAAGTCGCTCCCCAAGGCCCGGGCCAAGCAGTTCAAGGAACTGAAGATCGAGGCCATCCTCGACACTCCGGTGAACATCGTCGTCACCGCGGATCCCACCCGCGGCGGCCGCCACACCCTCGGCCGGCACACCCAGCCGCAGATGGCCCCGTACTCCTCGGCGCTCGCCGTCGAGAACCTGTGGCTCGCCGCCCGCGCCGAGGGCCTCGGAGTCGGCTGGGTCAGCTTCTTCGACGAGCGTGAGATGGTCCGCGCACTCGGCCTGCCCGATCACCTCGAAGTCGTCGCGTACCTCTGCGTCGGTTACGTCGACGAGTTCCCCGAGGAGCCCGAGCTGATGCAGGCGGGCTGGTCCAAGCGCCGCCCGCTGTCCTGGGTCGTCCACGAGGAGACGTACGGCCGTCGTGCCCTGCCCGGCGAGGAGCCGCACGACCTGCTGCAGGACACGATCGCGAGCATCCGCCCGCTGGACGCGAAGGCGCTCGGCGAGGCATGGGAACGCCAGAAGCGGATGACGAAGCCCGCAGGCGCGCTCGGCATGCTGGAGATCATCTCCGCCCAGCTGTCCGGACTCTCGCGGGTCTGCCCGCCGCCGGTCCCGGAGCCCGCCGCCGTCGCGATCTTCGCCGGTGACCACGGGGTGCACGCCCAGGGCGTCACCGCGTGGCCGCAGGAGGTCACCGGCCAGATGGTCGCCAACTTCCTCGGCGGCGGAGCCGTGTGCAACGCGTTCGCGGCCCAGGTCGGCGCCGAGGTCTGCGTGGTCGATGTCGGAGTCGCCTGTGATCTGCCCGCGACACCCGGCCTCCTTCCCCGGAAGGTACGCCCGGGGACGGCCGACTTCACGACGGGCCCCGCGCTCACCCGCGACGAGGTCCTCGCGGCGATCGAGGTCGGCATCGAGACCGCGCGGGACCTGGTGGCGGCAGGCAACAAGGGCCTCCTCACAGGTGAGATGGGCATCGCCAACACCACAGCGTCGGCGGCCCTGATCTGTGTGTACACGGGCATGGACCCGGCCGAGGTGACCGGGCGGGGCACCGGGATCAACGACGAGATGCACGCCCGCAAGGTCGATGTGGTCCGGCGCGGCCTGGAGCTGCACCAGCCCGACCCCGCCGACCCGATCGGCGTGCTGGCTGCCGTGGGCGGCCTCGAGCACGCCGCGATGGCGGGCTTCCTGCTGGGCGGCGCTTCGCTCCGCACACCCGTCATCCTCGACGGTGTGAGCGCGGGCGCGGCCGCCCTGGTCGCCCGTGCGATCGCCCCCGAGGCGCTCGCCGCCTGCATCGCCGGACACCGCAGCGCGGAACCCGGCCATGTCGCCGCCCTCAACAAGCTGGGCCTGCGCCCGCTGGTCGACCTGGACCTCAGGCTCGGCGAGGGCACGGGCGCCCTGCTCGCACTGCCGATCGTGCAGAGCGCGGCGCGCGCGATGCACGACGTGGCGACCTTCGACTCCGCAGGAGTCACGGAGAAGTAGCGGGCTCCGCGCCGCAGGAGGACCGGTCCCACCCGGGTGGGACCGGTCCCCGGGTGCGGGGACGACCGAGGGCCGGGGGCGGGCCGAGCCCCGGTCACAGGCAGGGCGGGCGCGGGAACAAACCTGCGGCGTGCGCCCACCGGACCCCCGCACCGCCACCCCACCCCCGTCCCCACCACCCCGTATCGTGGTTCCACACGCCAAAGCCTCACGCCAAAGCCTCACGTCACAGCCGCTCCACCGCCGCAGCGGCCCGCAGCACACCGCACCCTGCACCCCTGCACGAGGAGCCCGCACCGCCATGGCCGAGCACGACGATCACCCTGCCTACCCCGTCGGACTGCGCCTGACCGGGCGCCGCGTCGTCGTCGTCGGCGGCGGCCAGGTCGCGCAGCGCCGGCTGCCCGCCCTCATCGCGGCCGGCGCCGACATCACCCTGGTCTCCCCGTCCGCCACCCCGTCCGTCGAGGCGATGGCCGACGCCGGTGAGATCCGCTGGGAGCGCCGTCGGTACGAGGACGGGGACCTCGCGGACACCTGGTACGCCCTCGTCGCGACCACGGACGCCGCGGCCAACGACGCCGCGTCCGCCGAGGCGGAACGCACCCGCACCTGGTGCGTCCGCAGCGACGACGCGGAGGCGGCAACCGCCTGGACACCGGCCACCGGCCGCAGCGAGGGCATCACGGTCGCCGTCCTCACCACCACCTCGCAGGGCCGGGACCCCCGCCACTCCGCCGCGGTCCGCGACGCGATCGTCGAGGGCCTGCGCGACGGCACCCTCGCCGCCCCGCACCACCGCACCCGCGCCCCCGGCGTCGCCCTGGTCGGCGGCGGCCCGGGTGACCCCGACCTGATCACCGTCCGGGGCCGGCGCCTCCTGGCCGAGGCCGACGTGGTCATCGCCGACCGGCTCGGTCCCCGCGATCTGCTCGACGAACTGCCGCCGCACGTCGAGGTGATCGACGCGGCGAAGATCCCGTACGGCCGCTACATGGCCCAGGAGGCGATCAACCAGGCGCTGATCGACCACGCCAAGGCAGGCAAGGCCGTCGTCCGGCTCAAGGGCGGCGACCCCTTCGTCTTCGGCCGCGGGATGGAGGAGGCCCAGGCACTGGCCGCCGAAGGCATCGCCTGCACCGTCGTCCCCGGCATCTCCAGCTCGATCTCCGTACCGGGGGCGGCGGGTATCCCCGTCACCCACCGCGGAGTCGCCCATGAGTTCACCGTGGTCAGCGGGCACGTGGCCCCCGAGGACCCGCGCTCGCTGGTCGACTGGGAGGCCCTCGCACAGCTGCGCGGCACCCTCGTCCTCCTGATGGCCGTCGACAAGATCGGCGCCATCGCCCGTGCGCTCATCTCCCACGGCAAGTCCCCCGACACCCCGGTCGCCCTGGTCCAGGAGGGCACCACGGCCGCTCAGCGCAGGGTCGACGCGACCCTCGGAGACGTCGGGGAGCGGGTCGTCGCGGAGGACGTGCGTCCGCCTGCCGTGATCGTCATCGGCGCCGTCGTCGGCGTCGGCACCGGCCCGGTCACCGGTGAGGAAGCGTCGTCCCGTGGCTGAACTCATCACCGTCGACGACCCCGACGACCCGCGTCTGAGTGACTACACCGGCCTCACGGACGTCGAACTCCGGCGCCGTCGGGAGCCCGCCGAAGGCCTCTTCATCGCCGAGGGCGAGAAGGTCATCAGACGGGCCGGGGACGCCGGGTACGAGATGCGGTCCATGCTGCTCTCCGCCAAGTGGGTCGACGTGATGCGCGATGTCATCGACGAGGCCCGCGCACCCGTGTACGCGGTCACCCCCGAGCTCGCCGAACGCGTCACCGGCTATCACGTGCACCGCGGAGCCCTCGCCTCCATGCAGCGCAAGCCGCTGCCCGACGTCGGCTCCCTCCTGGCCCCGGAGTCCGGGAACGTCCGCCGGGTGGCCGTCTTCGAGGACATCGTCGACCACGCCAATATCGGCGCGGCCTTCCGCAACGCTGCAGCACTCGGCGTCGACGCCGTCCTCCTCACCCCGCGCTGCGCCGACCCGCTGTACCGGCGGGCGGTGAAGGTGTCGATGGGTTCCGTCTTCCTGGTCCCGTGGACCAGGCTCGGCTCATGGCCGAAGGACGTCGGCCTGCTCCGCTCGGCCGGCTTCACCACCGCCGCGCTCTGCCTCAGCGAGCGGTCGATCACCCTGGACGCCCTTGCCGCACGCCGGTACGAGAAGCTGGCGCTCGTCTTCGGTACCGAGGGGGACGGGCTCACCCCCGAGGCGCTCGCCGCCGCGGACGCACACGTCCGCATCCCGATGGACGCCGGCGTCGACTCGCTCAACGTCGCCGCGGCCTCGGCCGTCGCCTTCTACGCGACGCGGCCCGTCTCCGCCTGAGCGGACCGCGCCACCTGCTGATCCACGGCCCGGTACGCCTCGTGGGTCCGGGACGGGTTGCCGCCCAGCCCCTGCGAGGGGCCCTGGCAGCCCTGTGCGGCCGCGATCCCCAGCGCCACGAGCAGGGTCACGACGACGAACACGACGAGCCGCTGGCGCAGCAGCCGCGGATTGGCAGGCCGCCGCTTGCCGCCCTTCCCGGTGGAGGTCGTCCGGACCCCGGGGCGGGTACCCGGTCGGCCGTTCGTTCCGTTGGTGCCCTGCGGACGCTTCCCGGGGTGCGCGGTGCCGCGCGACGCCTGGGGGCGTGAGCCGCCGGTACGGGGCGGAGCCGAGCGCGACGACGAGGGGCGCCCGGCCGCGGGACGGGGCGCCGGAGTGGGGCCGGCCGCCGCGCGCCGGGTGTGCTGCTCGGTGTACGGGCCGTCGAGGAGACCGGTCGGCCGGTCCAGCTCCTGCTCGGCCCGCTGGGCGGGCGGCCTGCGCTCCTGCAGTCCCTGCGCCTCGCGCGCGGCGATCTCCTTGAGCCGCATCGAGAGCTGCAGCGTGCTCGGCCGCTCCTCCGGGTCCTTCGCCAGACAGGCGCGCACCAGCGGGGCGAGCGCGTCGTGCACCTCGAAGAGATGGGGCTCCTCGTGCACCACGCGGTAGAGCATCACCTCGGAACTGCCGTGCCCGAAGGGCGAGTCGGCCATCGCCGCGTACGCCAGGGTGGCGCCGAGCGAGAACACGTCCGTGGCGGGCGTCACCGCCGCGCCCCGCACCTGCTCGGGCGCCAGGAAGCCCGGCGAGCCGACAGCCGTCCCGACATGGGTGAGCGTGCTCGCCCCGGTCGCCCAGGCGATGCCGAAGTCGATGATCCGGGGGCCCTTGGGGGAGAGGAGGATGTTCGACGGCTTCAGATCACGGTGGACGACCCCGGCCTCGTGCACCGCCACCAGCCCTTCGGACAGCGCCGCACCGATCGAGGCCACCTCGGCCGCCGACAGCGGCCCCTCCTCGACGACCTTGTCGTGCAGCGAAGGCCCCGGTACGTACTGCGTCGCGAACCACGGGCGGTCCGCCTCCAGATCGGCGGCCACCAGACGTGCCGTGCAGCCCCCGCGGATCCGTCGTGCGGCGGACACCTCGCGCGCGAACCGCGAACGGAACTCCTGGTCCTCCGCCAGATCCGGCCGGATCACCTTGAGCGCCACCCGCTGGCCCCTGCGGTCGGAACCCAGATAGACCACGCCCATGCCGCCCGCACCGAGCCGCCGGTGCAGCCTGAACGAGCCGACGACACGCGGGTCCTCGCGCCGGAGCCGCATCATCGCCATCGTCTGCCCATCCCCGCTGCCGGTCCGCCTGACGAGGCACAGCTTACGTACCCGTGGCGCGGCGCGCTCAGAGGCCGCGCCCTCGCCGGCCCATCGATTGTCAGTGCCCGGTGGGAGAATTGAGGAGTGGTCAGGGAGCCGGAGATCCAGGCCCTGTGACCCGTGCGAGATCTCAAAGGACCGTCGCAGAAGGGGGATTGGATCAATGAAGGGCGATCGCGTGGAGATAGTCGTGGACGCGGGAGACACGACTCGGACGTACGAGGTGGTGGCCTCCAGAGCAGGCCGCCGGGTGGAGACAGCAGTCCGTCGAGGGGTGGTCGAAGTGAGCGAAGTCACCCGAAGTGGATCAGTTGTCCGAACCGCCCGCTTCATGGCGACCAGGGTGCTCGCCCTGGTCGAACAACCGGTCCCCAGGGAGGACGACTCCGAGCGTCCCCTCCGGGAAGACCCCAAGGTGTAGCGCCGGATCTCCACCCAGGGGAGTACACCGAATGCCGACGGCTCATCCTCCGGGAGGCCCGGTAATCGGTACGCGGGCATGACGCCCGAGGGCTTCCGCCTCCCTAATGTTGAAGTCAAGCGGCGGGCGCAGAACTCGTCCCCCGAGGTCGAACGCCCGCCGCTCCGAAAACAGGTCAGGAGAGGAACCATGGCGGACACGGCAACGCGGACCATGATCCGCGCACAGGGACGCAGGGCTTACGCCTCGTTCGGTGCACGCCCGTCCGGTACGCGCCACCCCCTGGTGGCGACAGCCATGGTCCTTCCCCTGGCGGCCCTGCTCGTAGTCGTCTTCGGCGGCTGGGACGCAGTGGTCACACAGGCGTCGTCCGTGGGCGTGATGCTGGGGCGCTGAGCGGCGTCCCGGGTCCGGAAGAGCGGTCCGGACCAGGACATCCGGCCAACAACCCCGTGGGGACGGGGGTGCGGCGGACGGCAGCGTTTGTCCGGCCAGCTGGGGAGCTGGCCGGACATCGCGCTGTCCGGGCCCTTTCGGGCTGCGGGGCGGGCCTCCGGCCGGGCGCTCACGCCCCGTACGCTCGTCGCCGGGACCGGCCGCCGGGCCGGCCGACCACCGCCGGGGGAGCCCAGCCGATGACCACCACCCCTGTCGTCCGCGTACTGGGCGACCTCGCCCATGCCGGCAGCCACGCCCGTACCGTCGTGTGCGACTGCCCCCCGCCCCGGGTGCTCGCCGACCGGCCCGACGGAACGGTGGTCCGCAGCGGGCCGGTGGTGGCCAAGGCGCACGCCCCGGACACCGACCGCCCGGCCCTGGCGTCCCGCATCGCCCTGGCCGCCGCACCGCTCCTCACGGGCATCCTGCTCCCGCCCCTGCCGGTCCCCTCGTCCCGTCAGGCGCCGGAAACCGCGGCGCACCCCGCGTCGGGCCGGCCGGCGGGCGCGCCCCCGGCCGTCCTTCCCGGGGTGACACCCGACGGCCGCCCCGTCAGCCTCTGGCCGCACGGCGAACCCGTCGACCCGTCGGACCCCGATGCCGCTCCCTGGGAGGAGGCGGCGACCCTCCTGGCCCGGCTGCACCGCACCCCGCCGCCCCATCCGCTGCCGCCCATGCGCGGACCCGCCAAGGCCGCCCGGGCCGTCGCGCGGATGCGGGCCGCCAGGCCCGGCGACCCGGACACCGCTCCGGTGCTCGCCGCCTGGCGCGGCCTGCCCGCCTGGGCCCGTGGCGAGGCGTCGGCCGACGGAACCAGGGCCGGCTTCGTCTGCCACGGAGACCTGCACCTCGGGCAGCTCGTCCGCCACCCGGCCCCGCACGGCCCCTGGCTGCTGATCGACGTCGACGACGCGGGCCTGGGCGACCCCGCCTGGGACCTGGCGCGCCCCGCGGCCTGGTACGCGGCAGGGCTGCTGGCGCCCGAGGTCTGGCTGCGCTTCCTGGACGCCTACCGGGCCGCGGGCGGCCCCGCCGTACGCGCCGAGGGGGACCCGTGGCCCGACCTGGACGTCGCCGCGCGCGCACTCACGGTGCAGACGGCGGCGCTCGCCTTCGCCAAGTCCGCGGCGGAGGGCCGAAGTCCGGATGAGGTGGAACAGTTGATGATCGACGCGTGTGTCCGAATTGCGTCCCTCCCGCCCGAGTTGACACCCGAGCTCTCGTCGTAGGGTGAACCGACTGCCGCCGGGCATGCATTCCGGCGACATCGAAACGACGGTGAGGAGCCGGCCCGATGATCCAGTGTCCCAAGTGCCATGCCCAGATGAACACGTACAACCGCAACGGTGTCCAGATCGAGCAGTGCAGCGGCTGCCGCGGCATATTCCTCGACTACGGCGAGCTGGAGTCGCTGACCCGCCTCGAGTCGCAGTGGTCGCAGCAGGCCCCGCCCGCTCCGCCCGCCCCGCAGGCGTACCCGGCCGCCCCGCAGGCGTACCCCGCGGCCCCGGCTCCCGCGTGGGGCGCGCCGCACCACGGCGGGCACCACGGACACCACCGCCAGAAGAGCTTCGGCCGGATGCTCTTCTCCTCCTGAACCCCTGCGGGGCCCGGGCGCGTTGCGTCCGGGCCCGTCGCGTCCGTATTGCATACCGTCGACGAAGTTCGGTTCCTGATCTAGTCATGGGCATGATCGCTGCCTAGAGTGCGGGGCCATGAACTTCCTCGACAGGTCCCGAACTGTCGCACCCCCGGGCTGGAGCCGCTGGCTCGTGCCACCCGCCGCGCTCGCCGTGCACCTCTCCATCGGACAGGCCTACGCCTGGAGCGTGTTCAAGCCCCCGCTCGAATCCGCCCTCGGGCTGTCGGGCACCGTGAGCGCCCTCCCGTTCCAGCTGGGCATCGTGATGCTGGGCCTCTCCGCGGCCTTCGGCGGCACACTCGTCGAACGCAACGGTCCCCGCTGGGCGATGTTCGTCTCCCTCGTCTGCTTCTCCTCCGGCTTCCTCGTCGCCGCCCTCGGTGCGGCCACCGGCCAGTACTGGCTCGTCGTTTTCGGCTACGGCTTCATCGGCGGGATCGGGCTCGGCATCGGCTACATCTCTCCGGTCTCCACCCTCATCAAGTGGTTCCCCGACCGCCCCGGCATGGCCACGGGCATCGCCATCATGGGCTTCGGCGGCGGCGCCCTCATAGCCTCGCCCTGGTCCACGGGCATGCTCGAGAGCTTCGGCACGGACCGCTCCGGCATCGCGACCGCCTTCCTCGTCCACGGCGTCGTCTACGCGGCGTTCATGGCGCTCGGCGTCCTCCTGGTGCGGGTGCCGCCGGACGGCTGGCTCCCCGACGGCTGGGAGCCGAAGCAGGAAACCCGCAGGCTCGTCACCAACGCCCAGGTCTCCGCCCGCAACGCCCTGCGCACACCGCAGTTCTGGTGCCTGTGGGTGGTCCTGTGCATGAACGTCACCGCAGGCATCGGCATCCTCGAGAAGGCCGTGCCCATGATCCAGGACTTCTTCGCGGACACCTCCACCCCGGTGTCGGTCTCCGCGGCGGCAGGCTTCGTCGCCCTGCTCTCGCTGGCCAACATGGGCGGCCGTCTTCTGTGGTCCTCCACCTCGGACCTGATCGGCCGCAAGAACATGTACCGCGTCTACCTCGGTGTCGGCGCGCTGATGTACGTGATGATCGACCGGCTCGGCAACGACTCCAAGCCGCTCTTCATCTGCTGCGCGCTGGTGATCCTCTCCTTCTACGGAGGAGGGTTCGCGACCGCTCCCGCCTACCTGAGGGACCTCTTCGGCACGTACCAGGTCGGAGCCATCCACGGCCGGCTGCTGACCGCCTGGTCCACGGCGGGCGTACTCGGTCCGCTGATCGTCAACAGGGTCGCCGACGCGGGGGAGCGCGCGGGCCACAGCGGTCCCAGCCTCTACTCGACCTCCCTGACCATCATGATCGGGCTGCTCGTCGTCGGCTTCGTCGCCAACGAGTGCATCCGCCCCGTCCATCCGCGCTTCCACGAGACACCGGAAGGGAGCAGCCCCCGTGTCCACCAGGAGTCGTAAGCCGCTCATGGTCCTCGTCTGGCTCTGGGTCGCCGTGCCGTTCGGCTACGGGCTGTACGAACTGGCCCGCAAGGCCACCCAGCTCTTCACCGGCTGACCCGCCGGGACAACGACAAAGCCCCCGGTCGTCGAGACGACCGGGGGCTTCGAACGGTGCGCGATACTGGGATTGAACCAGTGACCTCTTCCGTGTCAGGGAAGCGCTCTCCCGCTGAGCTAATCGCGCAGGGTGACCCTGCGTGTACTGCGTGCGCGATACTGGGATTGAACCAGTGACCTCTTCCGTGTCAGGGAAGCGCTCTCCCGCTGAGCTAATCGCGCGGGGGTCCTTGCGGACCGGTGGACGATACTGGGATTGAACCAGTGACCCCTTCCGTGTCAGGGAAGTGCTCTCCCGCTGAGCTAATCGTCCTTGGAGGTGGAGACGGGATTTGAACCCGTGTAGACGGCTTTGCAGGCCGTTGCCTCGCCTCTCGGCCACTCCACCAGGGATGGGGGTTCGGGAAGATCCCCCACCTTCTGCGAGCGGACGACCAGGTTCGAACTGGCGACCTCAACCTTGGCAAGGTTGCGCTCTACCAACTGAGCTACGTCCGCTTGTCATTCCCGGTCGGCTTGCGCGTCCCGGTGACGTGTTGAACTCTAGCGGATTCCCGGGCCAGCACAAAAACGCGTTTGCGCAGCGTGCTGCGCTGCCTCCGCCCCGCCGCAGGTCACCCTGCACCGTTCTAGACTCACCAGAGTGCACGACCTAGCTCCCATGGCCCGCTTCGGCGGCCTCATCGCCTCAGGCCTGCAGGATGTGACCAGCGATCCTGCGGCTCTCGAATCGTCCGGTTTCTGGGCTGTATCCGCTGATTTCGAGGGCCGTCTCGTCTGCGCCCGCTTCTCCACCGTACGGACCGAGCAGGTGCCCCTTCCCGTACCCGGGGCCTGGCGTGGACCGGCACCGCAGGACTGGATCTCATCGCTCGACGAGGACGCCTACAAGGCAGGAGTACGGCGGATCCGTGAACACATCGCGGCGGGCGAGGTCTACCAGGCCAACCTCTGCAGGGTCATGTCCGCGCCGCTGCCCGGCCCCGCCGCCGACGTCGACGCCCTCACCGCCCTGCTGGCCCGCGGCAACCCCGCTCCCTACGCGGGGACGATCCGGCTGCCGGCCCAGGGCGTCGAGATAGCCACCGCCTCCCCGGAGCTCTTCCTCAGGCGCGAGGGCCGGATCGTCGAGTCCGGACCGATCAAGGGAACCGGCCGGACCGAGGACGATCTGCTGGACAAGGACCACGCCGAGAACGTGATGATCGTCGACCTGGTCCGCAACGACCTGGGCCGGGTCTGCGCGACCGGCAGCGTGAGCGTCCCCGACCTCTGCGTGGTGGAGAAGCACCCCGGACTCGTCCACCTCGTCTCCACCGTGCGCGGCCGGCTGGCCGACGGCGCCGGCTGGCCGGAGCTGCTCGCCGCCGCGTTTCCGCCCGGATCCGTCACCGGTGCCCCCAAGTCCAGTGCGCTGCGGATCATCGACGCCCTCGAGACATCGCCGCGCGGTCCGTACTGCGGAGGAATCGGCTGGGTCGACGCGGACAGGGGCACCGCGGAACTGGCCGTCGGAATAAGGACCTTCTGGATCGACCGCACGGGCACCGCTCCCGAGCTGCGCTTCGGCACCGGAGCCGGCATCACCTGGGGATCCGACCCGCAGCGCGAATGGGCGGAGACCGAGCTGAAGGCGTCCCGGCTGCTCGCTGTAGCGTCGGGCGCCTACGAGGAGACAGGAAGGACCGCGTCATGAGGATTTGGGTCAACGGCGGACTCCGGGACGCCGATGACGCACGGGTGTCCGTGCTCGATCACGGGCTGACCGTGGGGGACGGCGTCTTCGAGACGGTCAGGGTCGCCCAGGGCCGCCCCTTCGCCCTCACCCGGCATCTCGACCGGCTGACGCGCTCGGCCCGGGGCCTCGGGCTGTCCGACCCCGACCCCGACGAGGTCCGCCACGCCGCGGAGACCGTCATCGCGGCCAACCCCATGGCGCTCGGCCGGCTGCGGATCACGTACACCGGCGGCCTCTCGCCCCTCGGCTCCGACCGCGGGGACGCGGGTCCCAGCCTCGTCGTCGCGCTCGGCGAGACGTCGCGCCGCCCCGACAGCACAGCGGTGATCACCGTCCCGTGGACGCGCAACGAACGCAGCGCGGTGGCCGGGCTCAAGACCACCTCGTACGCGGAGAACGTCGTCGCCCTCGCACGCGCCCACGAGCAGGGTGCATCCGAGGCGCTCTTCCCCAACACGGTCGGGCAGCTCTGCGAGGGCACCGGATCCAATGTCTTCGTCGTGCTCGACGGCAGGATCCACACCCCTCCCCTCACCTCCGGCTGCCTTGCCGGGATCACCCGCGCACTGGCCGTGGAGTGGACCGGTGCGCAGGAGACCGAGCTGCCGCTGGACATCCTCGAGACTGCCGAGGAGGTCTTCCTGACCTCCACGCTCCGCGACATCCAGGCCGTCCACCGGGTGGACGGACGGGACCTGCCGGGCGCTCCGGGGCCGGTGACCGCCAAGGCGATGCGGATCTTCGACGAGCGTGCGGGCGACGACCTCGATCCCTGAGCCCGTCCGGCAAAAACAGGTGACGGACCGGGGCCCAGCGGATAGAACACCCCTGATGACCACCACCCTCCGGCCGACCGGGCCGATCCAGCAAGGCGCCGACGGCGCGAAGGAACGCACGTACGACGTGTGCGACAACGGGCGTCCCGTCGGTGCCGTCGCGATCTCCACCGATCCGGTGTTCGGCGCGTCGGCCGGAATAGTCCGGTCGCTGCGCATCGAGGAACCGCACCGCAGGCGGGGCCGGGGCACCATCGCGGCCCTCGCCGCGGAGGAGGTGCTGCGCAGCTGGGGCTGCACCCAGGTCCGGCTGGTGGCTCCCGCGGAGAACGAGGCCGCCCGGGGGCTCGGGGCCGTGCTCGGCTACACCGAGCGCAGCCGGAACATGGTCAAGGAGCTCCGGCGGACCGCACCCGCACTCCCGGACGGGGTCACGGGGCGCCCCATGAGCGCCCAGGAATTCGCCGACTGGGCGAGCACCAGCGTCGAGACGTATGCGCGGAACTGGATCGAGCGCGGCGTCCCGGAGGAGCAGGCCCGGCGGAAGTCCGAGACCGACCACGCCACGAACCTGCCGGACGGTCTGGCCACCGAGGGCATGCACTTCCACGTCCTCGTCCACGGCGGCGAGGTCATCGGCCATGTGTGGGTGGCGCGGCACGAGACGCCGCAGGGCGAGGCGATGGGGTACGTCTTCGACGTCGAGGTGCGGGGGGAGCACCGCGGACGCGGGTACGGCCGTGCGCTGATGCACCGTGCCGAGGACATCACGCTCGACTCGGGGCTCGGCAGGCTCGGCCTGCACGTCTTCGCTTCCAACACACCCGCGCTGCGGCTGTACGAGTCGCTCGGTTACGAACCGACCCAGTACAACCTGGCCAAGGCGTTGTAGGCGGCCCTCGCGGCCGGCGGCGGCCCGCCGCCGGCAGGCGGACCCGACGTCAGACGCGGTCGGCCAGCAGACGGTCGGCGATCTCCTCGATCCGCTCGCGCAGCCCTTCCTGGCTCTTGCCGCCGTCCAGCCGCTCGTCACCGATCACATACGTCGGGGTTCCGGTGACTCCGATGGCCTTTCCCTCGGCCTGGTCCGCGTCGACGATCAGCATGTGCCGGCCGTCGATCAGCGCGGTGTCGAACTCCTCGGCGTCCAGACCCAGTTCGCGTGCCACGTCGAGCAGCACGGGCTCACCGGTACGGGCGAGATCGGCGGTGCGGGCCAGTACGGCCTCGATGTACGGCCATCCCTTGCCCTGCTCGACGGCCTCCTCGGCCGCCTGCGCCGCGGCGTACGCGTGCTTGTGCTTCTCCAGCGGGAAGTGGCGCAGCCGGATCTCCAGCCGGTCGCCGTAACGGGCGCGAAGTGCGTGGACATCGGAGAGGGCCAGATGGCAGTCGGGGCACTCGAGCTCGCACCAGATGTCCAGGACGACCGGTGCTGCGGGGGTGGAATCGCTCATGGGATCAGTCTTTCAGGCCGGACCTGCGCTTCCCAATCGGCACCTGGGGAGGACCGCAGCCCTGAAATGTCCCTGATGTGGCCCGGGACCGTGGCCCCTGAGCCGTGACCGGTGCAGGATGGAAGGGACGTTTCCCGATGTGCTGGAGGCACCGATGCTTGCCGAGACCATCTGTTCCGCGGTGTCGGCGGCAGGCCTGGGCATCGCCGCGATCACCGCGTACCGCAAGCGATTCCTCGCGGCGACCAGGATCGCCGCGTACTCGCTGGTGCCTGTCGGCCTCGTCATGACCGGTGTCGTCGAGTGGTTGTCCGACATCGTGTTCAAGCCCAGCGTCTGGCTCGGCTTCGGGCTGCTCGCACTGGCGTGGCTCCTCTTCATGACCACACGGGCGGTGGAGCGTCGGGGTGGCTCCACCCGCAAGGAACGCAAGGCCGCGCGGGCCGCGTCGCAGGGTGATGCCGTCTCCCCGGCCGCGTCGACGCCCTCGCTGACGTCCGCGAGCACGACGGCCCGCCCGCAGCCGCAGCCGCAGTCGAAGAAGAAGCCGCAGCAGGCCGCCGCGCCCGGTGAGGACTTCAGCGACATCGAGGCGATCCTGAAGAAGCACGGCATCTGACAGGGCGCGCCCGGGACCGCGAGGCACTTCGTTGGTGCCTGTAATATGAATCGATTCATGCGCGGAGGCGTGCGCGCGCCGCTCGCCTCCGCTTCACGCATCGATATATTTGGGGTTGCCTCGATCCGATCTTGACGGTATGCGGGGATGGAGCTAGCGTCCCGAACGGATTGAAACAATTCATTCCTGGGCCGCAGGGCAAGGGCGACGGGTCGGCCGATCATGCCGGATACCGTCGGCAGGACAGGGATACGCTGCGCCGATGCGCGGCGGCCGGACGCATCAGTGGGGCAGGGCAAGTGGGGCGTGTGGCAGGGATCAAGGATGTGGCCCGGCAGGCCGGAGTCTCGGTGGGCACCGTCTCCAATGTGATCAACCGCCCCGAGGCGGTGCTTCCGGACACCCGGGCCCGCGTGCTGGCGGCGATCGAGGAGCTCGGTTACGTACGCAGCGAGTCGGCCAGGCAGCTCAGGGCGGGCCGCAGCCGGATCGTGGCCCTGCTCGTCCTCGACATGGGCAACCCCTTCTTCGTCGACATCGCCCGCGGCGCGGAACGCGCGGCCCGGGACGCCGGCCTCGGCGTGATGGTGTGCAACAGCGGCCAGAGCGCGGAGGAGGAGGCCGAATACCTCGGTCTCTTCGCCGAACAGCGTGTCTGCGGGGTGCTCGTCACCCCGGCCGACGCCACCGGCGGCAACCTCGAGGCGTTCGGCCGCCACCGGATTCCGTACGTGCTCGTGGACCGGGTCGCCCCGGGCGCCGAGACCTGCGCCGTCTCCGTCGACGACGTACGCGGCGGCAAGCTCGCCGTCGGGCACCTCGTCACGGCGGGGCACCGCTCCGTCGCCTACGTCAGCGGCCCCGGCGACCTGCACCAGATCAGGGACCGCCGTGAGGGCGCCCTCTCCGCCCTCGCCGAGGCCGGACTCGGCCCCGAGGCCCTCGTCGAGATCCCGTCCGACCGCCTGGACGTGGCGGCGGGCCGGGACGCCGGGGCCCGGCTGCTCGGCCTCGTACCGCGGCCGACCGCCGTCTTCTGCGCCAACGACCTGCTGGCCCTCGGTGTCCTCCAGTCGCTCTACGCGGCGGGCGTCCGGGTGCCGCAGGACGTCGCCATCGTCGGTTACGACGACATCGAGTTCGCCGCGGCGGCCGCCGTGCCGCTGACCTCGGTCAGGCAGCCCGCCGTGCTCATGGGCAGGATGGCGGCGGAGCTTCTTCTCGAGGAGGCGGACGACGGGGACGGCAGCCACCGGCACCGCAGTGTCGTGCTCCAGCCGGAGCTCGTCGTACGCGCGTCCAGCGCCGCTCCGCGCTGACGCGCGGACCGGCGTCGTACGCGCGTCCAGCGCCGCTCCGCGCTGACGCGCGGACCGCGTCCGGAGCGGGGTCCACGGGCCGTGGACGGCGGGTACGAATGTGTGACGGGGGATCGGACGCCGGAGCGAATCCGCCCCGTACACAGGGGGTGAACTCCCCGCGCGAAAAGGCGTGTTGATCGCCAACGGGGGTGCCTCTGCGTCATGATCGCTTCGAGATGGTGGACACATACCGGGGCGAGGCCCCCGCACCCCCTGCCGAAGAGCCGCGTGGCTGCCTCTTCGCGCTGTCCCAGCCACCCCTGATGATCTTTCTGACGGTGATCGGCAGTCTCCTGCTGATGGCCGCGCTGCATGATCTTTTTCTGCTGTGAGCGGGCACCGGCCTCCGGGACCGCCGCTTCGCCCGCCGCGCCGCAAGGGCCCGTCCGGCGCGTGCGGCGACCGTCAGCGCGCCGCTTCCCGGCGCCGGGCCCGGTACGCGGCGACGTGGAGCCGATTACCGCAGGTGCGGCTCGAGCAGTAGCGGCGCGAGCGGTTGCGGGACAGATCGACGAACGCGCGCCGGCAGTCCGGCGCCTCGCACCGGCGCAGCCGCTCCTGTTCGCCCGCCACGACGATGAAGGCGAGCGCCATGCCGCAGTCGGCCGCGAGATGGTCCGCGACGGAGGCGTCCGGTGCGAAGTAGTGGACGTGCCAGTCGTAGCCGTCGTGGTTCGTGAGCTGCGGGGTGGTGCCCGCGGCGGCCACCAGCCGGTTGACGAGATCGGCGGCCGTACGGGCGTCGGGCGCCGCGAACACCTCGGCGAACAGGCTCCGTACGTCCCGTACGGCGCGCAGGTCCTTCTCTCCGAGCTCGCCCACGCCGCTGATGAGATGGCGCTCCGCGAAGTCGTAGAGCGCATCGATGTCGGGGAGCCCGTCGGCCGGCTCGCTCTCCGGCGCGGTGTTCACCAGATCGACGACCGTGTCGAGGGCGATCCGGGTGTCGTGTGGGATCAGCACGCTTTGCTCCCTGGCCTCCGGCGGGCGGGTGCCCGCCGATGCCGGGTGACTCTACTGGCTCGGCGAAGGCGCCACGGGCCCGGTACGGGCTTACGGGCGAGCGGGAGGACCTTTGCTGGTCGGATGTGCCGCCGGAGCGTGTGACGGCCGCCTGGCGGCTCTGGTGGTCACTCGTGAGGCGCTTCGGTGCCTGTGGGGCGGGTGGGACACGTGGGGTCACAGAGGGCGGCACCGGGACCGTAGGTCCCGGCGGCACCGGGACCGTCGGTCCAGGGGGCCCGCGAGACCGGCGGTCCCGGTCCCGGAAGGACCTGCGCCCCCGGCGCGCGCCGACGCCGTCGCCGCGGTGGGTTCCGCGGCGACGGCGCCGGTGTCTGCCGTATGAGGTTGTCCGCGCGACGCCGTCTCCCCGAGTCGGACGGCGTCCCGCAGCTCTCGGCCTGGCTCAGCTCTCGGCCAGGATGTGTGAGAGCTCCGTATCGAGATCGAAGTGACGATGCTCGGTGCCCGGCGGAACCGCGGCGTCGGTCCTCTTCAGGAACGACTCCAGGGCCCTTGCCGGAGCTTCGAGCAGGGCTTCTCCCTCCGGGGAGCTCAGTGCGATGCAGACGACGCCCTGGCCGTGACTACGTGATGGCCAGACACGGACGTCTCCGGTGCCGGTGGGCCGGTGCAGCCCCTCGGCAAGGAGGTCACGGGCGAAAACCCACTCGACCGTCTCCTCCGCTCCGGTGTGGAAGGTGGCGTGCACGGCATAGGGATCGGCCGTGTCATACCGCAGGCCCGCGGGTACAGGCAGTGAGGACTCGCTCGACACAACGAGGCGCAGGTGCAGCTCGCAGCTGACCGTGGTGTTCATAAGCGCCAGGGCCTTTCGCTCAGTGTGCGCTCGGGGATTCGCACGTCGGCGAAATCGACATGCCACCTACGGTGGCGTTGTAAACCCCTCTGACCTATTTGTGATGCTTCGGGCGTGTTGTGGGGCGGTGTGTAACTTTGGGTGATGCGTCCATTCCAGTGACCGACACCGTTCGGGTAGGTTGGGGTTCATGAATGCGGAGAGTGACGAGCGGAGCGAGGTCGCCTCACGGCCGGCCACGGAGTCCGCGACGGGGGATGCGGCGAAGGCCGAGAGGGAGCTGGGCTCGCGGGCGCCGGGGTTCATCAAGGCGTCCCGGCTGTTGCATGTGAGCTGGCAGGTCGGCATTTTCGTCGTCGGCCTCGCGGTGGTCGGAGCGGGCATCGTGATGCTGCCGCTGCCGGGCCCCGGGTGGCTGGTGATCTTCGGGGGCATGGCGATCTGGGCGACCGAGTTCGTCTGGGCGCAGCTCGTCCTGCGCTGGACCCGGCGCAAGGTCACCGAGGCCGCTCAGCGCGCCCTCGATCCCAAGGTGCGGCGGCGCAACATCATCCTCACCACGGTGGGGCTCGTGATCATCGCCGTACTGGTCGGGATCTACGTCTGGAAGTTCGGGATCACCATGCCGTGGAAGATCGAGCAGTGACCCGCTGATGGTCCGGAGGCACCGCTGACATGGGGTAATGTGTGCGGTGCGCCGGGGCGATTAGCTCAGTGGGAGAGCGCTTCGTTCACACCGAAGAGGTCACTGGTTCGAACCCAGTATCGCCCACCCCGTACCGATGGCCCGGAAGCTTCAGTCGAAGCTTCCGGGCCATCGGTGTTTCCGCATGCAGGTGTTCGACCGGCCGGGCATTCCGCCGCAGTTGTTCGGCGGGCCGGGCGTTCCGCCGATTTTCGTCCGAACCGTTGACGAGCCGGGTGCCGCTCCTTACTTTGACCCAGCAAGCGCTTTCTAAAACGATTCAATGCGATGGTGGGGGCAAGAGATGTCTCGGAACAACGGCATGGACCGGCGGCAGATGCTCAAGCTGGCCGGCCTCTCGGCGGCCGGTCTCGGACTGACCGCAGCCGGTTGCGGCTCGGGCGGAAGCGGCAGTTCCGGGGGTACGGTCACCATCCGGCACTCCTGGTGGGGCGCCGACGACCGGGCGAAGAAGGTCCAGCAGTGCGTCGCCCTCTTCGAGAAGAAGCACCCGAAGATCAAGGTGAAGACGGACTTCCAGCAGTACCCGGACTTCTGGAAGAAGTTCAACACCCAGGCGGCCGGCGGCAACGCCCCGGACGTCATCCAGAACGCCGTGACCTTCCTGCGCAAGTACGAGGCGAAGAACGTCCTCCTCGACCTCCACCCCCAGGTGGAGAAGGGCAACCTCAGCCTCGACGGCTTCCGTTCCGGCCTGGAGAAGTTCGCCGAGGTCGACGGCAAGCTCCTCGGCGTGCCGGTGGGCAGCAACTCGATGGCCCTCGTCATCGACGAGAGGGTCTACGAGAAGGCCGGCATCGCCCCCGAGATCGGCTGGACCTGGGACGACTGGTACGCGGGCCTGCAGAAGATCAAGAACGGCCAGAAGATCGCCGGTGACGCCGGCCCGCACGGCGTGATGTACCTGTACGACCTGATACTCCGCCAGAACGGCAAGGCCTTCTTCACCGAGGACGGCATGGGCTTCGGCGAGACCGAGCTGCTGCCGTACTGGACCGAGGCCCTGGAGCGGGTCAAGTCGGGTGTCTACGCCGACCCCAAGAAGGTCGAACAGATCAAGCCCGCCTCCGCGACCGCCAAGGGACTCTCCGCCGGTGAGTTCACCTGGGACAACTTCTCCGTCCGCTACAGCGCCGAGGGCAAGAGCAGCTACGGCCTCGCCCCCATCCCCAGCACCGACGGCAAGAAGACCGGCCAGTACCTGGGTTCGCTGATGCTCAGCGGCACGGCGCGCACCAAGCACCCGGCCGAGGTGGCCACCTTCATCGGCTTCATGACCCACGACCCCGCGGTCGCCAGGATCATGGGGTACGACCGGGGCGTGCCCGCCACCACCGCCCAGTTCGAGGCCTACCAGCCCACCGACGCCCCCAGCAAGGCGATCGCCGCGTACGAGTCCGCGATCGCCGACGCGGGCATCCTCGAGCCCATCACACCGCACCCGGCGGGCGCCGACGTGATCGAGGCGGCCTTCCTGCGCATCTCCGCGGACCTCTCCCTGGGCAAGGCCTCGCCGAAGGACTCCGTGAAGCAGTTCTTCTCCGAGGCCAAGACCGCCCTCGCCTCGAACTGAGAGGGACCGTGGTGACTCACATCCAGACCTCCCCGGGCGCACGCGCGCCCGGGGACGACCGGACTGCCGAGAAGCGGAACGGTCTCGCAGGAAACGCGCCGCCTGCAGGCTCCGAGCGGGCCGGCAGCCGCGAGAACCTGGCCGGCTACCTGTTCATGTCGCCCTGGATCGCGGGCTTCCTGTTCCTGGTCGCCGGGCCCATGGTGTTCTCGCTGTACCTCTCGTTCACCGAGTACAACCTGTTCGAAGCCCCGCGCTGGATCGGCCTGCAGAACTTCACCGACATGTTCGCCGACCCCCGGTGGCGCCAGTCGGTCAAGGTCACCTCCTGGTACGTACTGATCGGCACCCCGGTCAAGCTGGCCGCCGCACTCGCCGTCGCGATGCTGCTCGCCCAGAAGCGGTGGGGCCAGTCCTTCTACCGGGCGGCCTTCTACGCCCCGTCCCTGATCGGCGCGAGCGTGTCGGCGGCCATCGTCTGGCGCGCGCTGTTCTCGGACGACGCACTCGTCGACCGTACCCAGAAGGTGTTCGGCGTCGAGGTGGGCGGCTGGATCGGCGACCCGGGGATGATCATCTACGCGCTGATCGCCCTGACCGTCTGGCAGTTCGGCGCCCCGATGGTCATCTTCCTGGCCGGTCTCAAGCAGGTCCCGCGCGAGCTGTACGAGGCGGCCGAGGTGGACGGAGCCGGCCCATGGCGCAGGTTCTTCCACATCACCCTGCCGATGATCTCGCCGGTGCTGTTCTTCAACGTCCTGCTGGAGACCATCCACTCCTTCCAGATCTTCGGCTCCGCCTACATCGTCAGCAACGGCAGCTGCGGACCGGCCGACGCGACGCTCGTCTACACCTGCTACCTGTACGAACAGGGCTTCGTGAACAGCCGGATGGGCTTCGCCTCCGCCATGGGATGGCTGCTGCTGGTCGCGGTGGGCCTGGTCACCGCCGTGCTGTTCTGGTCCCAGAAGCGCTGGGTGCACTACGAGGAGGGCGGCCGATGAGTCTCCTGGACGCAGCCGTACGACGCCGGGGACCCGGCGCATTTGCCTGGCACCTCGGTGCACTCGTCATCCTCGCCGTGGTCCTCTACCCGGTGGTGTGGACGATCGGCGCCTCGTTCAAGCCCAGCGCCGACATCATCGGCGCCCTGGACCTGTTCCCGGCCGACCCCATCACGGACAACTACACCCGGCTCACCGAGGGCATCGCCGACATCCCCATCTCGACGTTCTTCCTGAACTCGGCCTACATCGCGGTCGGTTCGGTCATCGGCGTGGTGCTGTCCTGCTCGCTGACGGCGTACGCCTTCGCGAAGGTCCGCTTCGCCGGCCGCAACGTCATGTTCGCCATCATGATCGGCACCCTGCTCCTGCCGTACCACGTACTGATCATTCCGCAGTACGTGCTGTTCCAGAAGCTGGAGCTGATCAACACCTTCACACCGCTGCTCATCGGCAAGTACCTGGCCACCGACGCCTTCTTCGTCTTCCTGATGGTGCAGTTCATGCGTGGTCTGCCCAAGGAGCTCGACGAGGCCGCGAGGCTCGACGGCTGCGGGCACCTGAGGATCTACTGGTCGATCGTCATGCCGCTCTGCCGGCCCGCGCTCATCACCAGCGCCATCTTCACCTTCATCAACGCCTGGAACGACTTCATGGGCCCCCTGCTCTACCTCAACGAGCCGGACAAGTACACCGTCTCCATGGGGCTGAAGATGTTCATCGACCAGGACGCCGTGGCCGACTACGGCGGCATGATCGCCATGTCACTGGTCGCCCTGCTGCCCGTGCTGGCCTTCTTCCTCGCCTTCCAGCGCTATCTGATCGACGGCATGGCCACCTCCGGCCTGAAGGGCTGAGGCGACCGTGACGACGAAAACCCGCACCGCGGAACGGCGTTCGCGTGTCATGGACCGCTTCGGCCTGTTCTCCGAATGCCTGCTCACCGGGGTATGGATCGCCGTCGCCGCCCTGCCGCTCCTCACGTTCCCCGCGGCCTTCGCCGCGGGGACCCGGCACCTGCGCCGCCATCTGGCGGGCGAACACGGCGGTCTGCGGGAATTCGTCACCGACGCACGCGCCGCGGCCCGCGGCGGCTGGCTCGTCGGCGTGTCCGTGTGGGCCGCCGGAGCCCTGCTGTGGCTGGACCTGTCGGCCGTGCGGGCCGGGCTGCCCGGCGGCCCCTTCGTGGGCGCCGTCGGCATCCTCGCCCTGATCGGCTACCTGGTCGCGGTCGTACGCGCCGCCGCGTGCTGGGAGCCCGGCGACAACTGGCGGACCCTTCTCGCCGCCGCGGGCCGCCGCACGGTCCGCGACCCGGCCGGCTCCCTCCTGCTCGTCTGCGGGATGGCCGTCGTCGTGCTCTCCGGCGCACTGGTACTGCCGCTGGCCGTCCCCGTCGTCGGGGCCGTCGCCGCGGCGGCCACCGCCGTCGAGGCACGCCGTCCCGCCCGCTGAGACCCCTGTACCGCCCTTTCGATGTCCCCCATCCGCACGGAGAGAGGCACAGCCATGTCCAGGATGCCCCGCAGAACACTCCTGAAGGCCGCAGCGGCGGCCGGCGCAGCCGCCCAGTTCAGCTGGTCCCTCGGCGCCACCACCGCGACCGCCGCCCCGGGCGCGGAGAGCACCACCGAGCCCGTCCCCCTCACCTGGCTCGAGTCCGGCGGCCTCGGCGCCGCGCCGGGATCCACGCTCGGTGTGCCCTGGCCCCAGGGGCAGCACGCGAAGGACCAGACGTTCGCGCTGGCCACCGAGGACGGCAAGGACGTCCCCGTACAGACCTGGCCGATCGGCTACTGGCCCGACGGCTCGCTCAAGTGGACCGCGCACGCGGTCGGACCCGAGGTCACCGCGAAGAAGTTCGCACTCACCACAGGGACGCCCGCCGCCCCGGAGAACAAGGTCACCGTCACCCGCGCGGGCGGCACCATCACCGTCTCCACCGGGGTGATCACCGCCGGACTGGGCACCAACGGCTCGACCCTGGTCAGGACCGTCACCCGCGGCTCCACCGAGATCGCCCGCAACGGCCGGCTCGTCCTGCTGCGCCAGGGCGAGATCGAGGACGGCGACCAGGGCAACGAGAAGTACGAGCGCTTCGAGAGCGTCATCGACACGGCCGAGACGGAGCAGGACGGCCCCGTCCGTGCCGTCGTGCGCATCGACGGCAAGCACCGCAAGGGCTCCCGCTCCTGGATGCCGTTCTCCGTACGGTTCTACTTCTACGCGGGCGCCGACTCCTTCCGGATGATGCACACCATCACCTACGACGGCACCCAGGAACCCGGAAAGGCGAGCGGCGACTTCATCCGCGGCCTCGGTGTCCGCTTCGGCGTCCCGATGCGCGACGCCGCCCACGACCGCCACATCCGCATCGGCGGCGACGGCACCGGCCTCCTGCGCGAGGCCGTGAAGGGCATCACCGGACTGCGCCGCGACCCCGGGGTCGCCGTGCGCGAGGCACAGTTCGCCGGCCGGAAGCTCCCCGACCCCGCCACCTGGGACCAGCGGGTCACCACCCGGCTCCAGTACATCCCCGAGTGGGGCGACTACACGCTCTCCCAGCTCTCCGCCGACGGCTTCGGACTGCGCAAGCGCACGAAGAAGGGCCACGGCTGGATCGCCGCCGGAGGCGGCACGCGGGCCTCCGGCTTCGGATACGTCGGCGGGCCGAGCGGCGGATTCTCCTTCGGACTGCGCGACTTCTGGGAGAAGCACCCCGCCCAGCTCGACATCCGCGGGGCCCAGACCGACGAGGCCGAGGTCACCCTCTGGCTCTGGTCACCCGAGGCCCGGCCCATGGACCTGCGCTTCTACCACGACGGAATGGAACAGGACACCTACGCCGAACAGCTCGAAGGCCTCAACATCACCTACGAGGACTACGAACCCGGCTTCGGCACCCCGTACGGCATCGCGCGGACGAGTGAACTCCTCTTCTGGGCCAACGAGTCCACCCCCGCCGCCGAGACCCTCGCCCAGCAGGTCGACGCCGTACGCACCCCGCCCCAGCTCGCCGCGCCGCCCAAGCAGCTCATCAAGGCCAAGGTCTTCGGAGGGCTCTTCGCCGAACCCGACCGGTCCACCGCCGCCAAGTCGAAGATCGAGGACCACCTGGACTTCCTCTTCACGTACTACAAGGACCAGGTGGAGATGCGCCGTTGGTACGGCTTCTGGGACTACGGCGACATCATGCACACCTACGACCCCACCCGCCATCAGTGGTGCTACGACGTCGGCGGCTACGCCTGGGACAACTCCGAACTCTCACCCGACCTGTGGCTCTGGTACGCGTACATGCGCTCGGGCCGCGCCGACATCTACCGCTTCGCCGAAGCCATGACCCGGCACACCGGCGAGGTCGACGTCTACCACCTCGGCAAGTGGGCCGGACTCGGCACGCGCCACGGCGTCCAGCACTACGCCGACAGCGCCAAGCAGCAGCGCATCGCCAACACCACCTACCGGCGGATGTTCTACTTCCTCACCGCGGACGAGCGCGTCGGCGACCTCATGCACGCCAACGTCGACTCCGACGAGACCTTCCTCGCCCTCGACCCCATCCGCAAGATCCGCACCGAGCCCTACACCCCCGACCGGCACGCCCTGTCGATCGGCTTCGGCACCGACTGGAGCGGCCTCGTCTCCGCCTGGCTCACCGAGTGGGAGCGTCGCGGCCCCAAGTGGGAGAAGGCCAGGGACCGGGTGCTTTCCACCATGGAGACCATCGCCGCCCAGCCCAACGGCTTCGTCCAGGGCGTCGGTCTGTACGACCTGGACACCGGCAAGTTCGCGATAGCCGAGAAGCCCGAGGTCGGTGTCTCGCACCTGTCGGCGATGTTCGGTCTGGTCGAGCTCAACGCCGAACTCATCGACATGATCGACATGCCGAAGTTCGAGGCGGCCTGGATCGACTACTGCCGCTACTTCAACGCCACCAAGGCAGAACAGGCCGCCCGCTACGGCAGCAACTTCGGGACCCTGCTGCTGTTCCAGGGCCACTCCCGCCAGGACGCCTACGCCGCCGTGCGGACCGGCGACGTCACCCTGGCCACCCGGGCGTGGAAGCAGTTCTACAGCAGCGCCGACACCTGGGACTACAAGGAGAGCACCGACTGGAGCACCCACAAGGTCGAGGGACCGACCGGACCCGTACCGGGCAGTGAGGCGGCCTGGGTCAGCACCAACTCCACCGCCCTGTACGGACTCGCGGCGATCCAGAACCTCGCACTCGTGGGGGACAAGATGCCTTAGGGGCTTTCGTTTGGGTCAGGCCGGATCAGGGTGCGTGCCAGACCCCGCGAGCCCTGCATGACCCAAACGAGAGGCCCTAGCGCATCCGGCCGAGGCTCTCCCGCACCCGGCGCGCGTCGCGCAGCCGCTGTTCGTACGTCGCCCCGAGCGCGAGCAGCAGCAGCCCGGCGAGTGCCGGGGGCGCCCAGCGGGGGAGTGCGTCGAAGACCTGGACGACATGGGGGGCCAGCTCGTGCAGCCCGACCAGGGCCAGGACCGAACCGCCCAGCACCAGGGGCGCCTGAAGCCGGAAGCGGGCGCCCGCCAGCGTGACCACCAGCGCCGCCACGCCCAGTAGCAGGGGCCGCAGCCAGTGCGGATCGACCCACGCCACGACGAGGCTCGGCACCATCGTCATCGAGAGCGCGGGGCCGTACGCCACCCAGGAGGACGCGGCCGGGTCCGTGCGACGGCGCAGGTACCCGACCGCGAACGCGATCAGTGACACCGGCAGGGTGTACGCCTCCGGGTCCGACACCTCCGAAGCCGCCAGCCGCACCCACGCCGCCAACACGAACAGCGCCGCCGCCAGGTACCCCGCCACCGGCCGGCGGTCGGGCCGCACCGCGGTACCCGCGGCCAGCACCCCGCACAGCGCCAGCACCAGCGCCAGGAAGGGCGCGTCCGTCACCGCGAGCCCCACGGCCACCACCGCTCCGAACGCCCCGGTGAGCTCCAGCGTCAGCGCCACGGCGGCCACCCGCAGCCGTGCCCCGAGCAGCACCGTCACCGCCGGAACGACCAGGACCAGCGGAGCCGTGTGCGGCGCGCTCCACCCCAGCGAAGCCCCCGCCGCCGAGACAGGCACGATCGCGCACAGGACGGAGACACCGGCCAGCACCGACCGCACCGCAGCTGCCTTCGACC
This sequence comes from Streptomyces sp. NPDC056452, assembly GCF_042796085.1. NCBI lineage: Bacteria > Bacillati > Actinomycetota > Actinomycetes > Kitasatosporales > Streptomycetaceae > Streptomyces > Streptomyces sp. NPDC056452. Next base: position 8,551 of record NZ_JBHTRI010000025.1, on the reverse strand, counting down.
TGGCCGCCGCCCCCGCGCACAGCACCGACAGGCCCACGAACACCGCGTACGTGGCCGGCTCGGAGGCCAGCGCGAGCAGGCCCGCACTCGCGGCGCCCACGAGCGCGCACACCAGAGCCGTGAGCCCGAGCGCGCCGGCCCCCTGCCGCACGGTCACCACCAGCAGCCCCGCCACCAGCAGCAGTTCCACGCCCACCGCCACCGCGTACGGGACGTCCACGACCGCCGCCAGTGCCAGCGCCGCACCCCAGCCCAGGACCATCGCCCCGGCCGCCGCGGTGACACGCCACCCCGGCCGGGGCGACAGCAGCGTGCCGCGCATCCGGTCCCACCCGGCGTACAGAGCCGCCGACAGGCCCGCCACGAGCACCAGAACCACCGGCGATGCGGCCGACTCCGGCCACGGCATCGACGGTCCCAGCGCGCCCCGGACACTCCCCGGCGCCCCGGCCCACACATCGGTCAGCAAGGACACCGGCCCCAGCAGCACGGCGGCCACCGCAGGCAACGCCCACAGCACCGCACCCGCCGTCACCGCCGCGGACGCCACCAGCACACCCCGGCCCACCGGCTGCGGAACCCGGACGCGTACCACCGCCGTCAGCGCGGCACCGCACAGCAGGTACACCACGACCGACCAGTTCCACGGCAGACCCGTACGCAGCACACCGCCCACCGCGGCCACCGCGGCGAGGCCCGCCACCGCACCCGCCGCAACGGCCCACTCCTTCGGCGCGCGCCACGCCCCGAACAGCGCCACCGCCGCACCGCCCAGCAACAGCGCCCCCGGGCCCGCGGCCGCGAGCGGTCCATCGGCCGACACGGACTGGCCCAGGCCGATCAGCATCGCGACCAGTCCGGTCGATGCCGCCCCGACGCCCGCCGTGATCCGCACCGCGAGCCCCCGGCCCCACAGCGCCACCGCGACATCCGCGGCCGCCGTCACCAGCAGCGCCCAGCCGAAGACCGCCGCCTGCGCCCCGGCGGCCCACGCCCCCAGCACCAGCGGCAGCTGCCCCGCCACCACGGCGGCGGGCAGCGGCAGCCGCAGCCGTCCCAACGCCAGCCCGTACACCGTCCACAACGCCGTCAGCACCGCGGACGAGACCGCCGCGAAGCCGAGCCCGTCCGTGTCCGGCAGGGCCACCGCGTGCAGCGCGTACGCGTCCAGCACCGTCAGCACCAACGCCAGAGCCGCCAGCGCCTCCGCCGTCGCGGACAGCCTGCGCCGCAGCAGCAGCGCGGGAGCCGCGAGCGCGGCCACCGTCACCGTCGCCAGCACCGCCGAACGGCCGGCGATACCCATCTCGCCCCAGCTGAACAGGGTGAACGCGATCGCCGCGATCGTCAGCAGCAGACCACCGAGGACCAGCAGCACGTTCTGCACACCGGACGCCGGGGCAGCCTGAACGGCCCCGGCCGGCGGCCCCCAGGCGACCGGCGCGGCAGGAAGCCGTGCGGGAGGTGCCGCGAACGCGGACGGCGCGACCGGCGGACGCAGCACCTCCATCAGCCAGGCACGGCGGTTCAGCAGCTGCAGCCGACGGGCGTCGAGCCGGACCAGTTCTTGGTCGAGGAGCGCCAATTCCTCGGCGGGTGGCGGCACATGTTCCATGCTGGGAGTGTGGCGCCGACCACACGCCCGTACATGCGCTCGGATACTCAGTTCCGTCACTGAGTAGGTCCGGCACGCGCAAACTGGACCCATGGACTGGAACCACTACCGCTTCACCAGCGTCTGGGACCTGCCCGCCGCTCCCGACACCGTGTACGCGGCCCTGGAGGGCGCCGAGGACTACCCCCGGTGGTGGCCGCAGGTCCGCGAGGTCACCCCCGTGGACGACACCTCCGCCACGACGCGCTTCCGCTCCTTCCTCCCGTACGACCTGGTCGTGACCGTCAGGCAGAGCCGCCGCGAGCCCGCGTCACGGATCCTTCAGGCCGCCATGACCGGGGATCTCGAAGGCTGGGTCCGCTGGACCGTCACCGCGCACGACGGCGGGAGCCGTGTGCTCTACGAGCAGGAGACCGTGGTCCGCAAGAGGCTGCTGCGCCGCCTCGCCGTGCCCGGACGCCTTGTCTTCCGCGCCAATCACACGCTGATGATGCGCGCCGGACGCCGCGGGCTGGCGGCACGGCTGCAAGGAGTTTGAACGTAGCCCGCCGGGCCCTGTATGGTTCAACCCGTTCCCGGGCGATTAGCTCAGTGGGAGAGCGCTTCGTTCACACCGAAGAGGTCACTGGTTCGAAACCAGTATCGCCCACCCGGGAAGAGCCGGTCCGTCAGCACCACCGACGGACCGGCTTTCGCGTACCCGGCCCGGATCAGGCCGCCGCCGGCAGCTCCGGACGCAGCGGCCACGCCGGATCCACCGCCTCCGCCTCGCCGTTCTTCTCGAACCACGCCTGCAGACCGCGCGCCTGCGCCGCGTGCCACACCGCCTGCAACGAGTGCAGCTCGGCCGGCGACAACCGCTCCAGCCGGGCGGAGAACCGCCGCCCCACCGCGCGCACCAGCTCCAGCGAGGCCGCCGCGTCGGCCGCCGCGTCATGCGCCCCGTCCAGCACCACCCCGTACAGCTCGCACAGGTCCGTCAGCGTGCGGCGGCCCTTGCGGTAGCGGTCCAGATGCTTGTCCAGGACACGCGGGTCCAGCACGCACAGGGGCGTGTTCTGCAGATAGGCGCCCAGCGACGACGCCCGGTGCCGCTTCAGCTCCCGGTCCAGCAGCGTCAGGTCGAACGGCGCGTTCATCACGACGAGCGGCCGGCCCGTCGCGCACTGCTCGGCCAGCGCCCGTGCTATCTCCTCGACGACCGGCGCGGGCCACCGGCCGTTGCGCTGCAGGTGGTCGTCGGTCAGACCATGGATCTCGGTGGCCCCGACGGGTACCGGTATCCCCGGATTGACCAGCCAGCGGGTGACGCGAAGGCGTCCGCCCGCGGTGTCCTGGACGACGAGGGCGGCCGAAACGATCCGGTCCTCCTCGACGTCCACGCCTGTTGTCTCCGTGTCAAAAGCGGCCAGCGGCCCTTCGAACCAGTGCATCATCCCCGAACTCCTCGCCCCTGCTCGGCAGATGACGGGATTCCTCTGCCCGATTCGGTGATACCCGGGCCCTTTGCCTGATACGCCGTTTGCGGGCCGTCTCCTGCGGTGACAACACAGGAGACGGGAAAGGAAGTTGGCCGTCCCGTCAGCGGAGACCGGGCAACCGGTCGGCACAGCCCGGAAGGCACACGGAGCCATGGCGCTCGCGCAGCCGAACCCAGGGGGTCCCGCCCGCGCCGAGGACTACGGGGGAGGACCGCCGCCGCAGCGGATCGCACCACCACTGCGCGGCACACTCGCCACCACCGCCTGCATGGAGACCCTCCAGGTGGGCTACTTGCACGCGGTAGCGGCCGCGGCGGGGTGTTCCCTGTCGCAGCCCTTTCCCGACAACGGCATCGACTGGCACGTCAGCCACGGCGCCCCCGACCACACCGTCGACGACGAAGTGACCATCAAGGTGCAGCTCAAGTGCACCTACCAGATTCCCCCGCACCCACCCGGCGCGGCGTTCTCCTTCACGCTCGACAACGCCCACCTCGTGAAGCTCGCACGGACACCCGTGTCGGTGCACAAGATCCTCGTCGTGATGATCGTGCCCCGCAGCCAGGACGACTGGCTGCGGGCCGGGCACGACCGTCTCGACCTGCGGCACTGCTGCTACTGGACCAACCTGGCCGGCCACGCGGTGACGGGCCGGCACAGGACCACTGTGCGGATCCCGACCTCGCGGATCTTCGACGACCGAGCACTCTGCGAGATCATGGCCCGGGTCGGGGCGGGAGGGAGACCCTGATGCACCGGTCGATGGACGAACCCGCCGGCGGGACGACGCCGGCGGGCACACGCGCGCACCCCTATGCCGAGGACGTGGACCAGGGGCCCGACCCCGCCCTCGTCGACCCGGCCGTACTCGGCACGCTCCTGCGCCGGCACGGCTGGCAACGTCGCGGGGGAGCCACCGGGCGCTACAGCCGGTGGACCCCGCCCGGTTCCGCCGCCGCGGGCACCAGCCTGCTCGTGCCCGACACCGCCGCCTTCCCCGACAGCGAGGACCTGCTCGCCGAAGCCCTCACCGCGCTCGCCCGCAGCGCCGCGCCGTCGGCACGTGACGTCCTCGTCTCCCTCGCCGTGCCCAGCGACGAGATCCGCTGGTGGCGTGATGTCCCCGAGGAGACGGCCGGAGCCGCGGGCTGGACGGAGGCCGAACAACTGCGCACGGCCGCCCGGCAGATCCTGCTCGCCGGAGCACTCGCCGTACGCGGCCTCGCCGGCTACCACGGCGCACGCCACCGGGGAAAGGCGCGGGCGGCCCTGGACGGCACCCTCGTCGGACCCGCGCCGGGTGGCCGCCGGCTCACCGTGTTCGTCCCCGTCTCCTCGGGGCGGGCCGTCGCCGTACAGCTCTACCAGGCACTGCACGCCACCAGGGAGGCCGTCGACTACCAGCGCGCCACCGGAGGCATGGAAGCGTTCGACAGCGCCGTCGCGGCGGGGGTCAGCAGGGAGCTGACCGAGGCGGTCGTCGCTCTGGTCCGGGGATCGGAAGGCACCAGGATCACGCTGGACTGGGCACCCGCCGCCGGGACGCCCGAGGGCTGCCCCGCGCGGCCCGAGCCCGTCGAGTTCTCCCCGGGCGACCTGCCCGCCCTGCGGCTGGCAGGGGTGCGCTACCTCCAGGACGAGCCCGCCGTCCCGGTACGGATCACCGGGGCCGTCGTACGGCTGCGCCGCTCCGGGCCCCGCGGCCCGGGCATCGTGCGGCTGCGGGTGCTGGCCGGGGCCGAGGTCGCGCACGTCCGGATCGAGCTCGACGAGGAGGCGTACCGGATCGCGGGCCACGCCCACCTCGTCGGCCTGCCGCTGCGGGTGGAGGGCCGGCTGGAGAACCGGGGCGGCTTCCGGCGGCTCACCGGAGCCTCGCAGGTCGCGCCCGTCCAGGTGGACGAGGCGGAGCGGGACCGGCTGATGAAGTCGCTCCAGGAGAACGTCGACTTCTTCGAGGAGGCGTGCACGGGGGACGAGGGATAGCCCCCGGGGTGCCCCCGCGGTATCCCTTTCGCGTCCGGGGCCTCCGGCTCGGTACGATTCCTCTTGCGCGCAGAGGAATGCGACGCACCCCCTCAGTCAGGAGAGACCGGTGTCAGACGTCCGTGTGATCATCCAACGCGATTCCGAGCGGGAAGAGCACGTGGTGACGACGGGAACGACGGCCGGCGAGCTCTTCCCCGGACAGCGCACCGTCGTCGCCGCACGGGTCGGGGGCGAGCTGAGGGACCTCGCGTACGAGCTCGCGGACGGCGACGTCGTCGAGCCCGTCGAGATCTCCTCCGAGGACGGCCTCAACATCCTGCGGCACTCCACCGCGCATGTGATGGCCCAGGCCGTGCAGGAGCTGCACCCCGACGCCAAGCTGGGCATCGGCCCGCCGGTCAAGGACGGCTTCTACTACGACTTCGACGTCGAGAAGCCGTTCACGCCCGAGGACCTCAAGGCCATCGAGAAGAAGATGCAGGAGATCCAGAAGCGGGGGCAGAGGTTCTCCCGCCGGGTGGTCACCGACGAGGCCGCCCGTGAGGAGCTCGCCGACGAGCCGTACAAGCTGGAGCTCATCGGCATCAAGGGCTCGGCCTCCTCGGACGACGGCGCGGACGTCGAGGTGGGCGGCGGCGAGCTGACCATCTACGACAACTTCGACGCCAAGACCGGCGAGCTGTGCTGGAAGGACCTCTGCCGTGGTCCGCACCTGCCCACCACCCGGTTCATCCCGGCGTTCAAGCTGATGCGGAACGCTGCGGCGTACTGGCGGGGCAGCGAGAAGAACCCCATGCTGCAGCGCATCTACGGCACCGCGTGGCCCACCAAGGACGAGCTCAAGGCGCACCTGGAGTTCCTGGAGGAGGCCGCCAAGCGCGACCACCGCAAGCTCGGCAACGAGCTGGACCTCTTCTCCTTCCCCGACGAGATCGGCCCCGGCCTCGCCGTCTTCCACCCCAAGGGCGGCGTCATCCGCCGGGCCATGGAGGACTACTCGCGGCGCCGCCACGAGGAGGAGGGCTACGAGTTCGTCTACAGCCCCCACGCGACCAAGGGCAAGCTCTTCGAGAAGTCCGGCCACCTGGACTGGTACGCCGACGGCATGTACCCGCCCATGCAGCTCGACGACGGGGTGGACTACTACCTCAAGCCGATGAACTGCCCGATGCACAACCTGATCTTCGACGCGCGGGGCCGTTCGTACCGCGAACTCCCGCTGCGCCTCTTCGAGTTCGGCACCGTGTACCGGTACGAGAAGTCGGGTGTCGTCCACGGGCTGACCCGCTCGCGCGGCTTCACCCAGGACGACGCGCACATCTACTGCACCAAGGAGCAGATGGCGGAGGAGCTCGACCGGACCCTCACCTTCGTCCTGAACCTCCTGCGCGACTACGGGCTGACCGACTTCTACCTGGAGCTCTCCACCAAGGACCCGGAGAAGTTCGTCGGCTCCGACGAGATCTGGGAGGAGGCCACCGAGACGCTGCGCCAGGTCGCCGAGAAGCAGGGCCTGCCCCTGGTCCCGGACCCGGGCGGCGCCGCGTTCTACGGCCCGAAGATCTCGGTGCAGTGCAAGGACGCCATCGGCCGTACCTGGCAGATGTCGACCGTGCAGCTCGACTTCAACCTGCCGGAGCGCTTCGACCTGGAGTACACCGGCCCGGACGGCACCAAGCAGCGCCCGGTCATGATCCACCGCGCACTGTTCGGCTCCATCGAGCGCTTCTTCGCGGTGCTGCTCGAGCACTACGCGGGTGCGTTCCCGGTGTGGCTGGCCCCGGTCCAGGCGGTCGGCATCCCGATCGGTGACACCCACATCCCCTACCTCCAGGAGTTCGCCGCCGAGGCGCGGAAGAAGGGCCTGCGGGTGGAGGTCGACGCCTCTTCGGACCGGATGCAGAAGAAGATCCGCAACCACCAGCGCGCCAAGGTGCCGTTCATGATCATCGTCGGTGACGAGGACATGAACGCCGGCACGGTGTCCTTCCGCTACCGCGACGGTTCGCAGGAGAACGGCATCGCCCGCGACGAGGCGATCGCCAAGCTCGTCGACGTCGTGGAGCGCCGCGTCCAGGTGTGATCCCCGCTTGAGGAGGCCCCCGGCGAGCTACACGCTCCCCGGGGGCCTCTTCTCGTCCTCCCGGGCGAACACCTGCAGCAGCCACGACGAGAACGATCCCGTCACCGCCCCCAGCAGGGCCAGCCCGCAGGCCATCAGCCCCGCCGCGATGACCCGGCCGCCGAACGTGACGGGCACGGCGTCCCCGTACCCCACCGTGGTGAGCGTCGCGCACGCCCACCACACCGCGTCACCGAACGTACGGATGCTGGCGTCCGGGGCCGAGTGCTCCAGGTGGTACACGGCCAGCGACGCCGAGAAGCCGAGCAGCACGGTCGTGAGCCCCGCGTAGGCGATCACTCGGGCGTACAGGCTCAGCCTCGGCTCGTCCCGGCGCTTCTGGACCGCCGTGTAGATCTGGACCACACGCAGGGGGCGCAGCAGGGGCAGTACGAGCACCACGGTGTCCAGCAGGTGGGTGCGCACGAAACGCCGGCCAAGGCCGCTGAGGCGGAGCCGTACGCCGTAGTCCACCACGAACAGGAACCAGGTGGCGTAGACGAGGGCGAGGGCGATGTCGCGCCAGGGTTCGCTGTCGTGGGGGGCGAGGACCCGGACCGCGTAGCCGACGAGGAAGAGCAGCGCCGCGACGAAGAGCGGGACCTCCGTACGCTGCTCCCATTCCGTCAGCCGGGAGGGTGCGGGAGGGGCGGGGCGGTCGCTCATGGCCTCAGCATTGCGGTGCGCTGCCCGGTCGGGCCCCGGCGACACGCTCCGCCGGGGTGAAGCAATATGCTGACCGGCATGACCAGTGAGCCGGAGCAGCAGATCGGAGTGGGGACGCCCGACGCGTTCCAGCGCCTGTGGACGCCCCACCGGATGGCCTACATCCAGGGTGAGAACAAGCCGAACGGTCCGGGGGCCGAGGACGGCTGTCCGTTCTGCGTGATTCCCTCCAAGTCGGACGAGGACGGGCTCGTCGTCGCGCGCGGCGAGAAGGTCTACGCCGTGCTCAACCTGTACCCGTACAACGGCGGGCACCTGATGGTCGTGCCGTACCGGCACGTGGCGGACTACACGGAGCTGGACGGCCCGGAGACGGCCGAACTCGCCGACTTCACCAAGCGGGCGATGATCGCACTGCGGGCTGCCTCCGGAGCTCACGGCTTCAACATCGGGATGAACCAGGGTGCGGAGGCCGGGGCGGGAATCGCCGCGCACCTGCACCAGCACGTGGTGCCGCGCTGGGGCGGGGACACCAACTTCATGCCGGTCGTCGCCCACACCAAGGTGCTGCCGCAGCTGCTGGGGGACACCCGGGCGATGCTGGCCGGCGTGTGGCCTGCCGAGCAGCCCTCCGGCTGAGTCTCTCCGCGTCGCAGTGGTGGGCGCCCCGGCCAGGTG
>NZ_JBHTRI010000024.1:0-139483 GCF_042796085.1 Streptomyces sp. NPDC056452 | reverse complement strand
GCGGTGTCCGAACGGACACCGCACCCCGGGCCGTGGGTCAGCAGACCGGAGCCTCCCGGTCGTCCAGCAGCCAGTTGAGCACCTCGGGGAGCACGGACAGCGCGTCGAAGTGCGCCGCCGCGGGTTCCATCACGGCGGTGACGCCCGGGATCTGTTCCGCCAGCCAACGGGAGTGGCCGACCGGCGAGAACACGTCCTTCTCGCCGTGCCACAGCATCACGGGTCCCTTGATGTCCGCCGGGTCGAAACCCCACGGACGGCAGAACGCGATCGCGTCGTCGATCCACCCGTACGCCGAAGTGCGCAGCCCCTCACGGTAGTTGGCGAGCAGCATCGTGCGGATCCCGGCGTCGTTGACGACGATCCGGTCGGAGTCGGTCAGCTCCCGGCGCAGGTCGTCCAGGAGCCGGACCGGGTCCTGCCGGATCTCCGCCGAGCGGCTGATGAAGGACTCCGCGAGCCCGTCGGGATCGGCCGCGGCCGCGGAGTACGCGAGGACGTTCGACGCGGCCATCCCCTCGAACCAGTCGAGCCCCTCGGCGTCCCAGGGGGCCAGACCGACCAGTGCGGCGGTACGGGTGACCCGCTCGGGCATCATCGCCGCGCACGCCAGGGCGTGCGGCGCGCCGCCGGACCGGCCGACCACGGCGAAGCGCTCCAGGCCGAGCGAGTCGGCGATCGCCCGTACGTCCTCGACGACGTCCACCACCCGGCGTCCCGCCAGCCGGTCGGAACCGCCGTACCCCGGGCGGTCGTAGGCGATCAGCTGCATCTTGCGCTGGTAGAGGACCATCCCGCGGGGAGCAGGGCCGAGCCGGCTGCCCGGCATTCCGTGCAGGAGGAAGACCGGTCTGCCCCGCGGATCCCCCTGACGCTCGACCATCAGATGCCGCCCGTCCGCCACGCGCACCCGACTGCGCACCCCGCCGCCTCCGCTCGGTCACCCCGCCCGGTCCGGGCATCAAGTGCCCGGTGTGTGCTGCCAGTTCGATGATGACCCAGAAAAGGCACCACCGGGACTCCTTGTCGGAAGGAACCCGTGTTTGCCCGGTTTCCGGCTTGCACCGCATCCGGACGGGCAACCCCAGCATCCGGACTCGCAAGAGCGAAATCAGGACAGGACTAGTCCTCACCCGCTGCCGACAATCGATTGCACGCGGTGTTCGCATTTGGAACCGACGTGGCCCGACCTCCCGGTTGTGAACGGGTCAGGAGTGAAGCGTCGTTGTCGTGTGTGCGTCCTGAAGTCGACCTTGTGTGCTATCGCCCGCATCGGAATAGTGGGCGCCCCATCCTCCGTGTTCCGGATCCCCCACTGGTCCGTACCACGGCCCCACAGGAGGTCGAAGTTGAAGCACCGACGCATATCCAGGAAGCGCGCGGCCATGGCGGGATCGGCTGTCGTCGCCCTGGTTGCAGCAGGAGTCACCTTCCAGACTGCGAACGCCAGTGATGACGTGCCTCAGTTCACGGCACGGACACTGACGGCCAACGCGGCCGGAAATCTCGCCACGACCCTGGACAAGACCCTGGGCGGCGACACGGCCGGCGCGTACTACGACGCCGAGGCGAAGAACCTCGTCGTGAACGTCCTCGACGAGGTCGCCGCCGAGCAGGTGCGCCAGGCGGGCGGCAAGGCCAGAGTCGTGCAGAACTCGCTCACCGAGCTGACGTCGGCCCGGCAGACGCTCACCGCCAAGGCCACCATCCCCGGCACCTCCTGGGCGGTCGACCCCGTCAGCAACAAGGTGGTCGTCACCGCCGACCGTACGGTCGAGGGCGCTGCCTGGGACAAGCTCAGCGCGGTGGTCGAAGGACTCGGCGGCAAGGCGGAACTCAACAAGTCCGCAGGGGAGTTCAAGCCCCTCATCGCGGGCGGCGACGCCATCTTCGGCGGCAGCGGACGCTGCTCGCTCGGCTTCAACGTGGTCAAGGACGGCGAGCCGTACTTCCTGACCGCCGGGCACTGCACCGAGGGGATCACCAGCTGGTCGGACTCGCAGGGCGGCGCGGAGATCGGCGCCAACGAGGGCTCCAGCTTCCCGGACAACGACTACGGCCTGGTCAAGTACACCTCGGACGTGCCGCACCCCAGCGAGGTGAACCTCTACAACGGCTCCACCCAGCCGATCACCAAGGCGGGCGAGGCCACCGTCGGCATGTCGGTGACCCGCAGCGGCTCCACCACCCAGGTCCACGACGGTGAGGTCACCGCGCTGGACGCCACGGTCAACTACGGCAACGGCGACATCGTCAACGGGCTCATCCAGACGACGGTCTGCGCCGAGCCGGGCGACAGCGGCGGCTCGCTCTTCTCGGGCGACACCGCCATCGGTCTGACCTCGGGCGGCAGCGGCGACTGCTCCTCGGGCGGCGAGACCTTCTTCCAGCCGGTCCCGGAGGCGCTGTCCGCCTTCGGAGCCGAGATCGGCTGACCCTCAGGATCCGGCAGGCCGCGGGCCCGCTCGCCCCACTTCGTGTGAGGCGAGCGGGCCCGTCGCTCTGACCGCTGGGCGGGCCCGGACCGTGATGCGTGACCCGGGCCCGGAGGGGCTTCGGTCAGGCGGCCTGGGGGAGTCTGCCGTCCGCCTTGGCCGGTGCGACGCCGAAGATGTCCACGGCGTGGTAGTACGTCCAGGCCGTGGCGTTGCACGAAGTGAGCGTTGCGCCGGAGTAGGCGGCGCATACGCGCTTGAGGTCGGAGTAGAACGCGGAGTCGATGCGGGACTTGTTGGCGGTGAACGTGCCGGCGGCTTTGTAGTTCCGGTAGCCGAAGTCGTGGCGGGCGCAGGCCGTTTGGAAGGGGAAGCCGAACGGGTTGTCGGGGGAGGTGCTGCAGTAGTCCGTCCCCCAGTCGAAGCCGTACGCGGCCCAGGCTCCCTGGTTGTTGCGGGCGGAGTTCCAGGCGTTGTAGCTGGAGGCGCTCGTCTGGGTCCAGGAGCTGAGGACCTGAGGCTTGTCCGCGGGTGCGGCCGATGCGGATGCGGCGGGGATCAGGGCGAGCGGGAGCGACAGGGCGACTGCGGCGATCAGGGTGGCGAATCGGCGACGCATGAGCAACCTCCGTGGGATGAAAGAGAGTTGTGGTGGCCGTGCGCCTCGCGGGTCGCACGAGGCCGCTCCAGAATGACGCCATGTACCTGCCATGCCTAGGTGTTTCGCCGGCCGGACGCCAAGAGTTGGGGCACCGGTCGGGCAGCCGTCACGGGGGGCTACCGGGAGGCGGGCGCCCCGCGCATGCGGGAGCCCCGGCGCACAGGAGTGCTCCGGCCGCTGGGCACGTGATCGCGCACAGCCTCAGGCGAGGTCCGAGCCGCCGTGGCCCGTCGCCGCTCGCGTCGCCTCGTCCGGCTTGCGCCGCATCGCGGTCAGCAGGGTGAGGACCGTGCCGGCGACCGCCCAGGCCGAGAGCACCAGCAGGGGGCCGGTGACCGCGTTGCCCTTGAAGTACGCGATCGAGCGGGCCACCCAGGTTCCCGCGCCCGGCGGCAGGGCGGGGCCGATCGCGCGCCAGAAGTCCGGCAGCATCGGCAGCGGGAATGCGCCGCCGGCGCTCGGGTTGCCGGCGATCACGATGATCAGCACGGCCAGGCCGATGCCGACGATGCCGGTGAGCGCCTCCAGAGCGAGAGTGGTCATGCCGACCGAGAAGACGACCAGGGCGCCGAGCCCGGACAGGGCCCATACGCTGCCCGGGAGGGCGCCGAGCACCGGTCCGACGATGACCGCGCCGCCGATCCCGCCCGCGATCGCGTACAGCGCCATGACTCCGGTGCGGATGAGCGCGCGCTGCCGGTTGGCGGGCCGGGTGCCGGCGCTGATCGCCAGGATCGAAGCACAGAGGTAGCCGCCGACGCACCAGCCCACGACCAGGTAGAAGGACGACAGGCCGTCGAAGTCCTCCGGGGAGGCCGGGGCCACGTCCACGGCTCGCACCGTGCGCTGCCGGGGTTCCTCCGCCCTGGCGATGATCCTGACCAGGCTGTCCGCCAGTACGGTGCCGCCGCCGGAGGCGACCAGGACGGTGTCGGTCCTCCCGGTGGGGCTGACGACCAGGGCGCCGTCGATCTCACGGTTCATGATCTGGCTGCGGGCCTCGGCCGCGTCGCTCACCGCGCGCGGGTCCAGCGGGCCGCCCGGGAGGTCGCCCAGCTGGGTGACGAGCTGCCCGGACATCTGCTGCGGGGCGACGACACCGAAGGGGACATCCGTCGGGTCGGGCTTGTGCAGTGCCCCGACGTACGACGCGATGAACAGCAGCTGCAGCCCGAGCACGCCGATGACGAGCAGTGCGGCCCGTGTGGTGACGGCGTTCTTCACTTCACCGGCGAAAGTCATGCCCCTACGGTCAGGTCGGTCCGCCGTTCACGCAGGCGGGGCGGGGCTGAATGGCCCAGGGGGGCGGAGGGGCCGGCGCGGGAGCCGGAGGGGCGGACGCGGGCGCCGCAGGTGACGAAGCTCTCGCCGTGGACGAATACGCGCGGCGCGGAGGCCGATCTGCGCCAACCCTCGTGCCGGGCAACGGAGGTGACGGTGAGGCACCTGTCCAGGGCATGCCATCGGCACTCCAGAATCCGATCACACGTTCGAATCATGTCGCCGACCTGGGTTGATGAAGCTAAGGTAATCGAACGAGCGTACGATAGACGTATCGGGTGAATGGGTTAAATGGGGTGTAGTGATGGAGGTGCGACATGGCGGGCTTCGCCCATCTGCACGTCGCGTCCGGTTACTCCGTCCGCTACGGCGCAGCCCACCCCGAGCACCTCGTCCGGCGGACCGCCGAGCGCGGTATGGCTGCGGTCGCACTCACCGACCGGGACACGGTCACCGGGGCCGTACGGTTCGCCCGGGCCTGCGTGAAATCCGGCGTCCGGCCGGTCTTCGGTGTCGATCTGGCGGTCGAGGCCATCGCGCCACCGCCCCCGGCGCAGCGTCGTCGCACCCCGGCACGCGGTGGGGCGCACGTCGTCGAGCCGCCGCTGCGGTTCGTGCTGCTCGCGCAGAACCGGGCCGGATGGGCGCGGCTGTGCCGCATCACGTCGGCCGCGCACGCCGGCACCGCGTCCGGCGCGGCACCGGTGATGGTGCCGTGGGAGGCACTGCGCGAACACGGCGGCCCCGGTCTGACCGTGCTGCTCGGGCCGCTCTCGGAGCCGGTACGGGCACTGGCGGCAGGCAGGGAGGACGTCGCCGTGAAACTGCTGGCGCCGTGGCAGGAGATCTTCGGGGACGGGGTCCGGCTGGAGGCCGTCGCACAGAAGCGTTCCGGCCTCGGACCCGGATCGCTCCGCCTGGCCGCCCGCACCCTGGCGCTGGCCGACCGCACCCGCACCACCGCCGTGCTGTCGAACGCAGTCCGCTACGCCGACCCGGACCAGCACCGCCTCGCCGACGTCCTGGACGCCGCGCGGCTGCTGCGGCCGATCGACCGGCGCCGCCTGGACAGCGGGCAGCGCTGGCTCAAGGACGAGGGCGCGATGGCGGGCATCGCACGGATGATCGCCGAGTGCGCCGGAGCCGACCCCCGGCGGGCGGCCCGCCTGCTGGCGGACACCACCGCCACCGCCGTCTCCTGCGCCGTCGACCCCGTGGCGGACCTCGGGCTGGGAACGCCGCACTTCCCTGAACCGGAAGTGCTCGGCGCCGGGACCCGGGCGGGCGGAGCGTCGCAGCTGCTGCGACGGCAGTGCGAGACGGGCCTGGCCCGACACGGCCTGGACCGGGACCGGGCGGCGCTCGACCGGCTGGACGAAGAACTCGACGTGATCGCGGAGCTGAAGTACGACTCGTACTTCCTCGCCGTCGGCCAGGTCGTCACCGACATCCGGGCGAAGGGCATCCGGGTCGCCGCCCGCGGCTCGGGCGCCGGGTCGATGGTCTGCCACGCGCTCGGCATCGCCACCGCCAACCCGCTCGACCACCACCTGCTGTTCGAGCGCTTCCTCAGCGTGCGACGGGCGTCCCTGCCGGACATCGACATCGACGTGGAGTCCGCCAGGAGGCTGGAGTGCTACGACGCGATCTTCGAACGGTTCGGCAAGGAGCGGGTGGCGGTCACCGCCATGCCCGAGACCTACCGGGCCCGCCGCGCCCTGCGCGACACCGGCCTGGCGCTGGGGATCGCGCCCGCAGAGGTCGACCGGATCGCCAAGAGCTTCCCGCACCTGCGGGCCTGTGACATCACCGGCGCGCTCGCCGAGCTGCCCGAACTGCGGCAGTTGGCGGCCGAGGCGGACCGGTACGGACCGCTGTGGGAGCTCGCCGAGGGCCTCGACTCCCTGGTCCACGGCATGGCCATGCACCCCTGTGGCGTGGTCATCAGCAACGCGACACTCCTGGACCGGCTGCCGGTGCAGCCGACCCCGCAGGGCGACTACCCGATGGCGATGGCGGCGAAGGAGGAGATCGAGGCGCTGGGCAACATCAAGCTCGACGTCCTGGGCGTGCGGATGCAGTCCGCGATGGCCCACGCCGTCACACAGATCGAAGGAGCGACCGGCCGCCACATCGACCTGGACGACCCGCAGCAGGTGCCGCTCGACGACGTCTTCGCGTTCAAGCTCATCCAGGAGAGCCAGACCCTGGGCCTGTTCCAGCTCGAGTCACCCGGCCAGCAGGACCTGCTGTCCCGGCTGCAGCCCCGCGACCCGCAGGACGTCATCGCCGACATCAGCCTCTTCCGTCCCGGACCGGTCGCCGGCGGCATGCCCGAGCGGTACATCGCCGCACGCCACGGCGGCACCCCGCACTACGCCCACCCGGACCTCGAACCGGTACTCGCCGACACCTACGGCGTGACCATCTGGCACGAGCAGATCATCGAGACGCTGTCCGTGCTGACGGGCTGCGACCGCGCACTGGCCGAGATCGCCCGGCGGGCACTCGGCGACAAGAACCGGCTGCCCAGGATCAAGGACTGGTTCCATCGCCGGGCACGCGCTCGCGGTTACCGCGCGGAGGTCCTCGACGAGGTGTGGGGGACCGTCGAGGCCTTCGGCGCGTACGGCTTCTGCCGGGCCCATGCGGTCGCCTTCGCCGTACCTGCCCTGCAGAGCGCCTGGCTCAAGGCGCACTACCCGGCGTTCCTGCTGGCGGGCCTCCTCGAACACGATCCCGGGATGTGGCCCAAGCGCGTCCTCGTCGCCGACGCCCGCCGCCGCGGGGTGCCGGTCCTGTCCGTCGACATCAACCGCTCCAAGGTGGAGCACGTCGTGGAGCGGACCGACACGGAGCAGTGGGGGGTACGCCTCGCACTGTCCGCGGTGCACGGCATCAGCAAGGAGGAGTGCGCACGGATCGAGGAAGGGCAGCCGTACGGATCACTGTCGGACTTCTGGCAGCGGGCCCGCCCCGGCCGGCCGGTCGCCGAACGCCTCGCGGAGATCGGTGCCCTGACCTGCCTCCACGACGGCCGCCTCACCCGGCGAGACCTGCTGCTGCAGCTCGCCGAACTCCACCGGGCCTCCCGCACCCGGTCCGCGGGCAAGGGCCAGCTGCCCTTCGACGCGGACGTGGCCGGCGGCGCGGAGCCGAGCGGCCTTCCGGAGATGACCGGGCGCGAAGCCCTGAGCGCGGAGCTGGGCACACTCGGCATCGATGTCTCCAGGCACCTGATGGAGCACCACCACCGCCTGCTGCGCGAGATCGGCGCGACCGACGCGGCCCACCTGGCCGGACTGCGCGCCGGTCAGCAGGTCCTCGTCGCCGGTGTGCGGGCCTCCACCCAGACCCCGCCCATCGCCAGCGGCAAGCGCATCATCTTCGTCACCCTGGAGGACGGTGCGGGACTGGTGGACCTGGCGTTCTTCGAGGACTCCCACCCGGCCTGCGCGCACACCGTCTTCCACAGCGGACTGCTGCTGGTCCGCGGCACGGTCCAGGTGCGCGGCACCCGTCGCACCGTCGTCGGCACCATGGCCTGGGACCTGGACGAGATCGCCGCGGCCCGCCGCGACAACGGCCCCGAGGCCGCGCTCGCCCTGCTCGGCGCCGACCATCCGCAACCGACTCCCGCACAGCCGCAGCGCACCCTGGTCAACGGCACCACGGGCGCCCGGCTGCACCCGTACGCCGACCTGCAGCCGGCCGGCAGCCGCACGGCCGACCTGAAGAAGTTCGGCTACACCAGCCCGGGGAGCGCGGGATGACCACTCGTCAGCGGTACATAGCCCACCTCCATCTGCATGAGGCGCTCACCGAGACCCAGTACGCCGACGTAATCGAACTGGTGTCCGGTATCACGCCTCACGTCCAGGCCGTTCCGCCCGACGCCGTTCAGCTGGACCTTGCCTCGGCGCTCCGGTACTTCGACATGTCTCCCTACGACGTGGTCCAGTTGGCGAAGATCAGGATGAAGGCCCTGTACGGCATCGACAGCAGCGCCGGCCTTGCGGGCAATCGCATGCTGGCGGCCATGGCGGCCGACGCGTCCGCGCCGGGGCACACCACCTGGGTCCCCGACGGGCGGGCCGCCGAATGGCTGTACCCCCGCCCGGTCACCGCACTGCCGGGGATCGGCCGTGCCACGGCGTCAACGCTCGGCAGATACGGCTTGCACACCGTCGGCCAGGTCGCGGACGTACCTCCGGCGACCCTGCAGCGCCTTCTCGGTGCCGCTCAGGCGCGGTTGCTGGCCGAACGTGCCCGCGGTCACGACCCCCGCCCGGTCACTCCCATGGAGCCGGCGGCGTACCTGGTCGACGATCTCGTGCTCGACCGGGACTGCCTCGATCCGGCGCAGCATCACCGATCCGTCCTGGGGCTCGCCGACCGAATCGGTCAGCGCCTGCGCGGTGAAGGCCAGGTCGCGGGCCGG
The DNA here is from genome assembly GCF_042796085.1 of Streptomyces sp. NPDC056452. Classification (NCBI taxonomy): domain Bacteria; kingdom Bacillati; phylum Actinomycetota; class Actinomycetes; order Kitasatosporales; family Streptomycetaceae; genus Streptomyces; species Streptomyces sp. NPDC056452. The sequence goes on along the minus strand of NZ_JBHTRI010000024.1, from coordinate 130,665 downwards.
ATCACCCTCACGGTGCGGTACGCCGACCGCAGTTCCACCACCCGCATGCACAAACTGCCGGAACCCACCAACCACTCGCCGGCCCTCGTCGCAGCCGCTCTGGGCCTGCTGGCCGCCCTCGGGCTGCAGCGGGCACGCGTCCGTTCCTTCGCCGTCCGCGCCGACGACCTGCTGCCTGCCGGCGGTGCCTACCGCCAGCTCTCCCTGGACCGCGGGGACGCCCGGGCCCGAGCCGCCGAAGCCGCGGCGGACCGGGCGCGACGGCGCTTCGGGGCGGGGGCCGTGCGGCCGGCGGCACTGGCCGACTGAGCGTGCGGACTGCCAGCATTTCTTTACCGACGCGTAACTTCCCCCGCTACCTTACTCGCGCGTAATTTGGCATGAGCACATAGAAACGCCAGCACATTCGCTTGTGGTCCGGACCACAGGGCGCACAGTCATCGCAACTCCCTTGAGCCGCAAGGAGATCGCTCGATGCTGCCCTGGACCCGTGCCCCGCGTACCCCACGCGCACGCCGCCCCCTCACCGCACTCTTCCTCGCCGTCGCCGTACTCGCCACCCCCATGGCGACCGCGACCGCAGCCTCTCCCACGGAAGCCGCCTCCACGTCCGCCGCATCCTCCCGTGGCTGGAACGACTACTCCTGCAAGCCCTCCGCAGCCCATCCCCGCCCGGTCGTCCTGGTCCACGGAACCTTCGGGAACTCGATCGACAACTGGCTCGTCCTCGCGCCGTACCTCGTCAACCGGGGCTACTGCGTCTTCTCGCTCGACTACGGCCAGCTCCCGGGCGTGCCGTTCTTCAACGGCCTCGGCCCCATCGACAAGTCGGCCGAACAGCTCAAGGTGTTCGTCGACAAGGTGCTCGGCGCCACCGGCGCACCCAAGGCCGACATCGTCGGCCACTCCCAGGGCGGCATGATGCCCAACTACTACCTGAAGTTCCTCGGCGGCGCCGCCAAGGTGAACGCCCTGGTCGGGATCGCCCCCGACAACCACGGCACCACGCTCCTCGGCCTGACCAAGCTCCTGCCGTACTTCCCCGGTATCGAGGACCTGCTCACCATGAACACCCCCGGCCTCGCCGACCAGGTCGCCGGATCCGCCTTCATCACCAAGCTCAACGCGGGCGGCGACACCGTGCCCGGTGTCCGCTACACCGTCATCGCGACCCAGTACGACGAGGTCGTGACCCCGTACCGCACGCAGTACCTGAGCGGACCGAACGTACGCAATGTCCTGCTCCAGAACCTGTGCGCCCTCGACCTGTCCGAACACGTCGCGATCGGGACCATCGACCGCATCGCCTTCCACGAGGTCGAGAACGCGCTCGACCCGGCGCACGCCACCCCGACGGACTGCCTGTCGGTGATCGGCTGAGCGAGCCGGAGCCCCCGCGCGGTGCGGCCGCGCGGGGGCTCCGGCCGTGAGCGGTCAGCCGCGGTGGGAGCCGGTGGCTGCCCGGCGGCGGACCGAGGCGAACAGGGCGCTCGCGCCGATCGCCAGCGCGGCCGCACCGCCGATCGCCAGGTACGTGGTGCTGCCGCTGCCACCGGTCTCGGCGAGCGTCTCGTCCGCCGCGCCGGCCGGAGCGGCGGCGGCACTGTTCGGCTCAGGAGCGTTGGCTTCGTCCCCGCCCTCGCCCCCGTCGGCCGGGGCAGCCTCGGTGACCTTCGCGCCCGTCGCGGCGTCGCTGTCACCGTGCCCGTTGTGCTCGACGGACGACTTGTCGGCGCCCTCGTCGATGTCCTGGTCCGACGGGGCGGAGGCGGTCGGTGCCGGGACGGCGGCAACGGAGCCGCTGCCGGTCCCCTCGCCACCGAAGACCACGTCGGAGCAGGCGTAGAACGCCTCGGGGGAGTCCGAACGCTGCCAGACCGTGTACACCAACTGCCGTCCCGAGGCCTGCGGCACGGTGCCGTCGAAGACGTACGACCCGTTCTCCAGCTTCGGGTCGGTCGCCTCGGCGAAGGGCTTCTCCTGGAGGTCCGACCACTTCAGCGGCTGCGAGGGGTCGTAGCCGGCCTTGGTGAGGTACAGCTCGAAGGAACCCTTGTGCGGTGCGGTCGCCCGGAACCGGAAGGTGTGGCTGCCCGCCTTCATGGGGGTGGACGGCCAGTCCGCGCGCGGCAGGTCGAGCCCCTTGAACTTGTCGTTGCCCGCGCTGCACAGCTTGCCGTCCGGGATCAGCTCACGGTGCTTGCCCGCCGCGTTGGCGATGTTCACACCGTTCCAGTCGTACAGCGCCTGGGTGCCGCCCGCCGCGACCGCCGCCTGGCACGCGGCGGACTTCGGGCTCTCCGGCCCCTCCGCGAAACAGGCCGAGACCCGGCTCACCGGGTCGGTCAGCGAACCGTGGGCGGCCGCCGGGGCGGCGGACAGCCCGGTCAGTGCGAGCGGAGCGATGCCGAGCGCGACGATCGGGGCGAGCCTGCGGCGAGCGGTCTTGATGGCGGCCATGGTGGCGGTTCTCCTTCGACGGACACGTCTGTGAGGGGACGGCACAGGGCCGAACGCCGGTGCGGCCCCCCGTACGAATGCCGCACCGACGGAGCGGACCCCGTCCCGGTGATCAGCAAACTAGCCGCCGTCCAGGGCGGATCCGGCCGAGGGAAGCCGCAGGTGGCCATCGTTATGGCGGGCTTAAGGGACCGCTAAGCCTCTCGTCAGGGTGGCGTCCGGCGTGCCCTGCTGGAGGCCATGGCTGGAGCCCTCACTGTCCAGGACGGTCCGGGGGAGTCCGCCACGTGTCGTGGCCGGTGGCTCCCACTTTGGCTCCCAAACTGGCACTGGGTGGCTCCCAAACGACAGCAGGCCACAGACGGAGGTCCGGGGCCCGCTGTTCGTAGGCGGTGGCTGGCGGGATGCTGCTTCTCCTCGTCGCATCGGTCAAAGCCGATCAGTCGGCAAAGGCCGGGACCTGGAGCCCTTTACGTCTCACAGTCAGGCTCTGGCGTGAATGTGACGCCTGCCCAACTCAACTCTGGCACATCCGATCGGCTGGGCAGCCCAGTATCTCGGATGACCTGCCAGGCCTTATCGAACGTCCACCACTTTCCAGCCGAATGGAAGCGCGCGGTCCAGCCGTCGGTGTCCGCAGTGAAGAGTTCCACTAGTTCTGGCGAAAGTTGGATGGAAGTGCGTGTGCAGGGGGGTACGAAATTGAGACTTCCTTGCGTACCGCCCGCTTCGATGTAGAACCAGGTCATCGGGTCTTTGTCTTTGTTGATGATGTGCAGGATGCCGTCACCGGAGCCAGTTGGCAGCAACCAATAGCTGACCTTTGGGCGGGCTGCCTCCGCGTCCCGCCTGTTCTCCAGGTTCGTTTGCTCTCTGGTCAACTCTTTCTGTTCTACACCAAGCTTTGTCTGCTCCTCCGCTGTGTCCTTCTGCATCACCATCGCAATGATTGAGACGACCAAGGCGGCGAGCGCGAGAGTCGCGCTGGCAAAGCCGGGCACCGATGCGAGTCTCGAGCGGGTTCTATCGCCGCTCTGCGGCTCTGGCCCGACGCTTCTGTTGCCGGTATCCATCACGACCTCCCTGGGTCGCTCCCATGATCAGCCGCGTACAGGCGTGGCGCAGCGAGGGCTGGGCTGATTGGGTCAGCCTCAGCCCTTCCGTCTCCTCAGCCTTCGAGTAGCACCCTCTTATTGCTCTCTTCGGGGGACAAGGTGAGGAGTTCCGGGCGTTCCATATGCAGGGCTCGAAGCGCATCAATAGCAAGGCGAATTAAGCACTAACTATTAGTTGCCAGCGGTATCGGGGTCGGGTTCTTTTGCGCCGTGCACCATTGAACTTCTAAGATCCGGCGCCGCCGACGGGAGCTGTTCGCTCGGCATCTGCATCGGCCGGCAACGACGGTGCCCGGCCGGGTGCTCAGAGGCCGTCCAGCACGTTGTTGACCAGGTCCACGACCCGGTACTTCACCTGGTGCCACCGATTGCAGTACCGCTTCGGCCGCCACCAACGACCCTGCTTGATCGGCCGCTTGCACCACTTGCACGGCTTCAGCCGCAGCTTGACGTCCAGTCCCCCCATGCCGCGACCTTAGCGGCCATCCCCGTGCCACCCGGTTCGACGGTTCGTACCAGTTCTGGACCGGTTCCAACGGGTCCGCGTGCTCCGACTACGCCGGTGCCCTGGACCGGTCGTTCGCCACGGGCGGCAGCCTCGCAGTGACCTTCGGCGGAGATTCTGTGGCGCCGTGACCGACTCCCGGCCGGTCCGTCCTGTCGCGTCGGACGGACCGGCCGGGCCCCGACGGTGCCGTAACGGGACTGTGTGCCGACAACGATGACTGCCGGTCAGATCTGGACGCCGGGCACCTTGTCCTCCACGACCACGCTCGCACGCGTACTGATCGGCGCGTCCGGCTTCGTCACGAAGGGCATGACGCGGAAGTCGCTCGTCCAGCGCTCCCGGTCCACCGTGACCCGGACGTACCCGCGCTGGCTGTTGAAGAACTTCATGTGCGGGTTCGCCGCGAGGAACGTCGCGCCCTGCGCCGTCATGTCCGCGCCGTCGCCGCCGCTCGTGACCGAGGTGCCCACGAACTCCGAACCGACGGTCGCCGATGAGGGGTCGGCGTAGTCGCGCTTCAGGTCCCACGCGTAGTTCTGGTGCCGGTCGCCCGTGATGACGACCAGGTTGCGCACCCCGCGGGTGCCGGCCTCGGCCAGCAGCCGGTTGCGCTCGGTGACGTAGCCGTCCCACGGGTCCATCCAGACGGTCGTGCCGGGACCCGGGTCATGGTCGGTCTGGCCCATCGGCGCCTGGTTGCCGAGGATCTGCCAGCGGGCGGACGAGCGGCTGAAGCCCTTGAGGACCCAGTCCCGCTGCCGGGCACCGAGCAGGGTCCGTGCCGGGTCGAAGCGCTCGGCACAGTCCGCGGACGTGCCGTCGCCGCACGGCTGGTCGTCGCGGTACTGGCGGGTGTCGAGCATGGTGAAGTCGGCGAGGCGCCCGTAGGGGAGCCTGCGGTACATCTGTACGTCGGGGCCGCTCGGCAGCTGGGTGTGGCGCAGCGGCGCGTGCTCGTACAGGGCCTGGAACGCGTCGGCCCGGCGCTTCAGGAACGTCTCGGGGTTCTCGTTGTTCTCGGAGACCTCGTCGGCCCAGTTGTTCTCCACCTCGTGGTCGTCGAAGGTCATGATCCACGGGAAGTTGGCGTGTGCCTCGCGCAGCGGAGCCTCGGACTTGTAGAGGCCGTACTGCAGCCGGTAGCGCGCCAGGTCGAGGGTCTCCGTGTGGAACCTGGGATCGGTGGTCACACCGCGCTTGTTCGTCCTGACGCCGGACTCGTACAGGTAGTCACCGAGGTGCACCACCAGGTCCAGGTCCTCCTGCGCCATGTGGTGGTACGCCGTGAAGTAACCGTCCTGCCACGCCTGGCAGGACGCGAAGGCGAACCTCAGCCGACGCGGGGAGTCCCAGGGTGCAGGGGCGGTGCGCGTACGTCCGACGGGGGAGACGGCAGAGCCGGCCCGGAAGCGGAACCAGTACACGCGGTCGGGGGCGAGGCCGTTGACCTCGGGGTGGACGGAGTGCGCCAGTTCAGGAGTCGCGACCACGCTGCCGCGACGTACGACCCGGCGGAACCGCTCGTCGAGCGCCACCTCGTACTGGACGCGGACGGGCGTCGCCGGCATACCGCCGAGGCCGTCCTGGGCGAACGGGTCGGGGGCAAGGCGCGTCCACAGAACGACCCCGTCCGACGTGGGGTCGCCCGAGGCGACACCCAGGGTGAACGGGTCACCCTTCAGGGCGGGCGCGGCGAACGCGGACTGCGCGTCCCACGCCCCCGTCCCGAGCATCAGCGCGGCGGCTGCGGCACCGCCGAATCCGAACATCTGCCTGCGGGACACGGACATCGCGACCACGGGTCCTCCTCGGTTGATCTGTGCCAACCTCGGACACGCTGCCGGGAGTTGATGTCATGCTCACGCGCAACGTATGGCCGGGGGCCGAGCGATGCGTGAACAGGACATCTATACGGCGAGCGGCTCAGGACACCGCCCGGTAGCGCCGCTCCGGCCGCCCCGTACCCCCGTACCGCAGCGACACCTCGGCCCGCCCCGTCTCCGCGAAGTACTCGAGGTACCGGCGCGCGCTGACGCGGGACAGTGCACCGGCCTCCGCGCACTCGGAGGCCGACAGACCCGCCGGGTGGTCCCGCAGAATGCGCTCCACCAGGTCCGCGGTATGTCCCGCGAGGCCCTTGGGGAGTTCGCGCGACCCCGGGGGACGGGTGCCGAAGATGCGGTCCACGTCCTCCTGGCGGGCTTCCTGACGGGACTCGTCGAGTGCGGTCAGGCGATTGCGCAGCGCCGCCACGTGCTGCAGCTGCTCCTGCAGCGCCGAGCGGTGGAACGGCTTGATCAGGTAGTGCAGCGCGCCCGCCCTCAGAGCCGCCCTGACCACTCCCGCATCGCGGGCGGCCGTGATGAAGAGCGCGTCCGCGCTGTGGGCGTCCGCGTGTCGCTCCTCCGCCGCGCGCAGCTCCCGCAGCACGTTGATCCCGTCCATATCGGGCAGATAGATATCGAGCAGGACCAGGTCGGGCCGCAGCCGACGGGCCGCGCGCAGGGCCTCGGCGCCGCTGTGGGCCACGCCGACGACCGTAAATCCGTCCATCGCGGACACATAGCGGCTGTGCAGCTTCGCGACCATGAAGTCGTCGTCCACCACCAGCACTTTCGTCACGCCCGACACCGTAGGTCGCGACCACAACGACCACAACGTCCATTGGTTCCGGAACGGCGACAGCCGGCTGACGCACGGGCAACATGTGGGCCACCTCACACCCGTCCACGCATGGCTCGAAAGGCGGCACCCGGTGCGATTGCGCACTCCACTCGCCCTGTTCGGGGCGGCGCTGCTGGTGGTCGCGGGGCCACCGCTGCTCTCCACGGGCAGCGGCTCCGACACCGGCACGCAGATTCCCGGACTGCGCTTCATGGTTCCCAACACACCCGGCGGCGGCTACGACATCACGGCGCGCACCGCCGCCAAGAACGCCGAGGACGCCGGCCTCACCCACAGCATCGAGGTGTTCAACCTGCCCGGCGCGGGCGGCACCGTCGGGGTGACCCGGCTGGTCGGCGAACACGGCAACGGCAAGCTCGCCATGTCCATGGGTCTCGGCGTCGTGGGCGCCGTCCACACCAACAAGTCGCCCAAGACCCTGGCCGACACGACCCCGATCGCCCGGCTCACCGAGGAGCAGGACATCGTCGTCGTCGCCAAGGACTCCCCGTACAGGACCATCGACCAGTTGATCACCGCCTGGAAGAAGGACCCGGGGAAGATTCCCGTCGGCGGCGGCTCGTCGCCCGGCGGGCCCGACCACCTGGCACCCATGCTGATGGCGAAGGCCGCCGGGATAGCCCCCAAGCAGGTCAACTACATCCCCTTCGACGGCGGCGGAGAACTGCTCGCCTCGATCCTCGGCAACAAGGTCGGCTTCGGCGTCTCCGGAGTCGGCGAGTACCTCGACCAGATCGAGGCCGGCGAACTGCGGCTGCTCGCCGTGACCGGACCCGAGCGGGTACCGGGACTCGACGCGCCCACCCTCCGCGAGGCAGGGCTGGACACCGACTTCACCAACTGGCGCGGCATCGTCGCCCCGCCGGGCCTCTCCGACGCCGAACGCGACAAGCTCGTCGCACTCCTGCGGGAACTGCACGACTCGAAGCAGTGGCAGGACTCGATGAAGAAGAACGGCTGGGACGACGCGTTCCTCACCGGTGACGCCTTCGGTGAGTTCCTGGAGGCCCAGGACGACCGTGTCGCCACCGTGCTGAAGGAGCTGGGACTGTGACGACACCCCCTCCCGCCACCGCCCGCTCCTGGCTGCGCGAGCACTCCGAACTCGGTGTCTGCGTCCTGCTGCTCGCGCTGGGCGTCCTCGTCCTCACCGACGCCCTCACGATGGACGTGGACATCACCCAGCGCGGACCCGTGGGCCCCAGGACCGTCCCGGTCGTCGTCGGGGCCGGCCTGCTCGTGGTCGCCGTGCTCCTGGCCGTCGACGTCCTGCGCGGCGGCCGCGGTGAGGCCGAAGGCGGCGAGGACGTCGATCTCGCCGAACCGGCCGACCGGCGCACCGTCGCCCTGCTCACCGGGGTCTTCCTCGCCTTCGCCGTCCTCATCGGCCCGCTCGGCTTCCCCATATCCGGCGCCCTGCTCTTCTGGGGCTCCGCGTACGCACTCGGCAGCCGCCACTACGACCGCGATCCGCTGATCGCCGCGGGGCTGTCGCTCGTGACCTACTTCGTCTTCGACAACCTGCTCGGGGTACCCCTCCCGGGCGGCCCGCTGATGGGGGTGCTCTGACCGATGGATTCCCTCAACTCCCTCATCGACGGCTTCGGCACGGCGCTCACGCCGGTCAACCTGCTCTGGGCCGCCGTCGGCGTCCTGCTCGGCACGGCGATCGGTGTGCTCCCCGGTATCGGTCCCGCCATGGCCGTGGCGCTCCTGCTGCCCGTCACGTACGGACTCGAACCGACCGGCGCGTTCATCATGTTCGCCGGGATCTACTACGGCGCGATGTTCGGCGGCTCCACCACCTCGATCCTCCTCAACACCCCCGGGGAGAGCGCGGCGGTCGTCGCCGCGATCGAAGGCAACCCCATGGCGAAGGCCGGACGCGGCGCACAGGCTCTCGCCGCCGCGGCCATCGGCCACTTCAGCGGCGGCATGATCGGCACGATCCTGCTGGTCCTGCTCGCTCCGACCGTCGCCGCGCTCGCCGTCGACATCGGTGCACCGGACTACTTCGCCATCATGGTGCTGGCCTTCATAGCGGTCACCTCCGTCCTCGGCTCCTCCAGGATCCGCGGCCTGGCCTCGCTCCTCATCGGTCTCACCATCGGCCTCGTCGGCCTGGACCAGATGACCGGCCAGCAGCGGCTCACCTTCGGCTCGCTCCAACTGGCCGACGGCATCGACGTGGTGATCGTCGCGGTCGGGCTCTTCGCGATCGGCGAGGCCCTCTGGGTCGCCGCCCACCTGCGCCGCTCCACGGGGAAGCCGATCCCCGTCGGACGCCCCTGGCTCGGGAAGGAGGACGTCGGCCGCACCTGGAAGTCCTGGCTGCGCGGGCCCCTCATCGGGTTCCCGTTCGGCGCGATCCCGGCAGGCGGTGCGGAGATCCCCACCTTCCTGTCGTACGTCACGGAGAAGCGGCTCTCCAAGCACCGCGACCAGTTCGGCAAGGGCGCCATCGAGGGCGTCGCCGGCCCGGAGTCGGCGGCATCCGCCTCCGCCGCCGGGACGCTCGTGTCCATGCTCACCCTCGGCCTGCCCACCACCGCGGTCGCCGCGGTGATGCTGGCTGCCTTCCAGCAGTACGGAATCCAGCCGGGCCCGCTGCTGTTCGAGCGTGAACCCGATCTGGTCTGGGGCCTGATCGCCTCGCTCTTCGTCGGCATGGTGCTGCTGCTCGCGCTCAACCTGCCGCTGGCACCCCTGTGGGCCAAGCTGCTGCGGATCCCGCGCCCCTACCTCTACGCGGGCATCCTGTTCTTCGCGGCCGTCGGCGCCTACGCGGTCGGCGGCGAGGCGGTCGACCTGGTGATCCTGCTGGTGATCGGGCTGATCGGCTTCGGGATGCGGAGGTACGGACTGCCCGTGCTCCCCGCGATCATCGCCGTCATCCTCGGCCCGGCCGCCGAACAGCAGTTGCGTCGCGCACTGCAGATCAGCGACGGCAGCGCCACCGGCCTGGTCAACACCCCGTTCTCCGTGACGGTGTACGCGATCGTCCTGCTCATCCTGGTGTGGCCGCTGGTGAGGAAGCCGGTGACGAGGCTGCTGGTGAGGCGCCGGGAGGCGCGGAAGTAGCGGGTGCTGTCGGCGGCGGCTGAGAGGATTGCGGGTATGACCACGATCGACTGGGACGCCGCCGCCGACTCGTTCGACGAGGAGCCCGACCACGGGCTCCTCGATCCCGCGATACGACACGCCTGGGCGCAGCGGCTGGAGAGCTGGCTGCCCCCGGCGCGCTCCGAGGTGCTCGATCTCGGGTGCGGTACGGGAAGCCTGGCGCTCCTGGTCGCCGGGCAGGGGCACCGGGTCACCGCCGTCGACCGCTCGCCGCGGATGGCCGAGCAGGCGCGGGCCAAGCTCACCGGGACCGGCACCGAGGTGCTCGTGGGCGACGCGGGGCAACCCCCCGTCGGCAAACAGCGGTTCGACGTGATCCTGGCCCGGCACATGGTCTGGCTGCTGCCCGACCCCGCCGCCGCCCTGCACCACTGGTTCACGCTGCTGAAGCCGGGCGGCCGGCTGGTGCTGATCGAAGGCGTATGGGGCGGGGTGGGACTCTCCGCGGCCCGCCTCACCGAACTGCTCGCCCCGCACACGGAGCGCATCCACCACGAGCCGCTCTCCGGCGACACCCGGCTCTGGGGCAGGGAGGTCGACGACGAGCGGTACGCCCTGGTGGCCCGCGCCGAACCGGCACACCGGCACACGGAGGTCGTCGACGTCCATCTGATCCTGCGCCGCGGACCCGATGTACTCCTCGCCCGGCGGGCGGGCACGGGGTACGCGGACGGGCTGCTCCACGCCCCCTCCGGCCACGCGGAGGACGGCGAGGACGTACGGGAGGCGATGATCAGGGAGACGGCCGAGGAGATCGGCGTCGTACTGGATCCGGACGAGCTGCGGGTGGCCCTGGTCATGCAGCACCGGGGGCCCGGCGGCAGTCCCAGGATGGGCTGGTTCTTCGAGGCGGAGTACGACCCGGCCAGGCCGCCCCGCAACGCCGAGCCGGAGAAGTGCTCCGAGCTCGGCTGGTTCCCGCTGGACTCGCTGCCGGACGACATGGTGGCGTACTGCCGTGCCGGCCTCGACGGGTACCTGGCCGAGGAGCGCTTCCTGGTCCACTGGCACGAGGACGGCGACCCGATCGCGTACACGCCGGACGCGGTACGGCGCGCGGTCCCGCTGCCGGTCTCGGTGGCCCCCACCGGCCGGGTCCACCACATCGAGCTGTGGGTGCCCGACCTGGCGGCGGCCGAGGCCGAGTGGGGCTGGCTGCTGGGCGAGCTGGGCCATGTCCCGTACCAGCGCTGGGCGCAGGGCCTCAGCTGGCGGCGCGGCGGGAGCTACGTGGTGGTCGCGCAGTCACCGGACCTGGCCGGCGACACGCACGACAGGCTGCGCCCCGGCCTGAACCACCTGGCCTTCCACGTCCGGGACCGTGCCACCCTCGACGCACTGGTGGCACGCGCACCCGGGCACGGCTGGCGGCTGCTCTTCCCGGACCGCCATCCGTACGCGGGCGGCAGCGGGCACTACGCGGCGTACCTGGAGAACGCGGCGGGGTACGAGGTCGAACTGGTCGCACCCTGATCCGGCCCGGTCCGAACGAGAGCTTCTAGCCGAGGAGTTCCGCCAGGCCTCCGGTGCGGGCCAGCTGTTCCAGCTCGTCCAGTGCCCGCACGGCCGCCCCGGCCGCCGCCGGGTCCCGGTCGGCCAGGCCGCTCTCCTCGAACTCGTCCTCGTCCAGCCGCAGCACGGACGAGCCGTCCGCCGACACCCACAGGTCGAGATCCAGGTCCTCGACCAGGAGTTCGGTGTCCCGCAGGACGGCGGGCCTCGTGATGTCGCAGTACCAGCCCTTGAGCTCCCCGCCGCCGGTGCGGACCTCCTTCACCGCGAACCACCGGTCGCGCCAGTAGTGCTCGGTGAAGACGTCGCCCGGCTCGAACCGTACGAAGCCGAAGTCCCGGGTGTGCGGCGCCGCCCAGGGGGCCCGGACCGTGATGCGGGTGCTGTCGTCGCGGACGAGGTCCGCCGGGTACCGGATCTTGGTGCTGCCCGCCTTGACCAGGGTGACGAACAGGGCGTTCTCAGGTGAGACGGTGGACATGCCGTACCTCCGTGGCACAGATCTCGTAGCCGAACCATGTGTTGATCGCCAGCATCGGGCCGTTCCCGGCGTCGTTGCCGGTGTAGGCGTCCGTGTACCCGGCGGCCCGCGCCCGGTGCAGCGAGTCGTTCTTCGCGAGCTTCGCCAGGCCCCGGCCGCGGAAGGCACGCCGGGTGCCGGTCATGCCCGACCAGTAGCGGGTCAGACCGTCGGTCTCCGCCACGCTGAACGCCGCCACCTCGCCGTCCGCCACGACCACCGAAGTCAGCCCGTGGTCGAAACCGGGCCGGCGCCAGGTCGTCGTCAGCCAGTCGTCGTAGTCGGTGAGTTCGGACGGGGTGTCGCTCGGCTCGTCCGCGGTCGTCTCGGCGTCCGCCTCGAACAGCGGGCGCGGATCGTCCTCGAAGTCGGCGGCGGTGAGCAACTCCACGCCTGCCGGGGCCTTCCGGAGGGGCGGCAGTGTGCTGTGCGCCAGATCCAGATGGAGGAAGTGGGCCGGACGGCTCGCCACATAGCCGCGCTTCTCGGCGAACGCGCGGTGGGCCGGTGCGTCGAGGACCCACGTGTGGACAGCGACCGCGCCGACGCCGGCCAGATACTCCTCGGCGGTCCGCACCAGCAGCGAACCCGCCCCGCGCCCCATCCTGTCCGGACGGGTGTACGGATTGCAGAACCCCTGACCCGGTTCCGGGGTCTCGTAGGCGATGCCGACCTGCGCGGTCCCGATCAGCTCGCCGTCCTCCTCGGCGACCAGCAGCCGGTAGTGCTTGTCGGGATGGGCGTCGGCCAGGTCACGCAGGACCTGCTCGGGAGTCGTCACCATGTAGGGCAGGGCCGCACGCCGCACCTGTACCCAGGCCTCCGCGTCGGCGGGTCGGAAGTCACGAACGATCACCGTCATGGGCCGGACGGTACGCGGAGTGCGGGTACCCCGCCTCCGAATTTCCGGCGGCGGGCCCGACCGGCCACCTGGTTGTCGGAGGCGGGCGGGCGGTGCGGGAGAATCGGTCCGTGACCCTGACGATCGCCATTGATCCGGACTCCGCCACCGCCCCGTACGAGCAGCTGCGCACCCAGCTGTCCGAGCAGGCCAGGTCCGGTGCCCTGCCCGTCGGCCACCGGCTGCCGACCGTACGCGGCCTCGCCGAGGAACTGGGCCTCGCCGCCAACACCGTCGCCAAGGCCTACCGGGCGCTGGAGGCCGACGGAGTGATCGAGACCCGTGGCCGCAACGGCACGTTCATCGCGGCCGCGGGTGACGCGGCGGCGCGGAAGGCCGCGACGGCGGCGCAGGAGTACGCCGACCGGGCCAGGCGCCTCGGCCTGTCGCGGGCCGAGGCACTCTCGCTGGCCGAGGACGCGGTGCGGGCGGCCTACGGGCAGTGAACCCAAGGGCCCTGAGACGCAGGGCCGACGCAGGGCCCTGAGGCGCAGGGGCGCTCAGAGGTACAGGCCCTCGTCCGCCCTCGCGTCCTGCTTCGGCACGGAGGGGGGAGCACTGCCGCGCCGCAACGAGTACAGCTCGGCGAGCGTCGCACCCTCCCGGCCCAGGCCCTCCTCCGTACCCAGCCAGGACACCGACTCCGCCCGGGTGAGTGAGCCCACCTCGATCCGGGCCAGGCAGCGGCCCGGCCTGACGACCGCGGGGTGCAGCCGCTCCAGGTCCTCGTTGGTCGTCACCCCCACCAGGACGTTGCGTCCCTGGCCCAGCAGACCGTCCGTCAGGTTCAGCAGCCGGGACAGCGCCTGGCCCGCCGTGTGCTTGGCCTCGCCACGGATCAGCTCGTCGCAGTCCTCCAGGAGCAGCAGCCGCCACCGGCCCTTCGCCGAGCCGTCGTCCTCACCGATCGCGATGTCCATCAGATAGCCGACATCGTTGAAGAGCCGCTCCGGGTCCAGCACGCAGTCGACCTGGCACCAGTCGCGCCACGACCGGGCCAGCGTGCGCAGCGCGGAGGTCTTGCCGGTGCCCGGGGGGCCGTGCAGCAGGAGCAGCCGGCCGGAGATGTCGTCCGGAGTGACCTTCATCAGCCGGTCCATGGCATCGGCCACCGGAGCCGTGTAGTTGGCGCGGACCTCGTCCCACGTCCCCGCGGCGATCTGCCGGGTGGTGCGGTGCGGGCCGCGGCGCGGGGACACGTACCAGAACCCCATCGTCACGTTCTCGGGCTGAGGCTCCGGCTCGTCCTTCGCGCCGTCCGTCGCCTGTTCCAGCACCTTCTCCGCCAGCTCCGGGGTGGTGGCGGTGACCGTCACGTCGGCGCCCCGGTTCCACCGCGAGATCAGCAATGTCCATCCGTCGCCCTCGGCGAGCGTGGCGCTGCGGTCGTCGTCCCGGGCCGCCCGCAGGACCTTGGCCGCCGGCGGCAGGAGGGTCGCCCCCGACTTCACACGATCGAGGGAGGAACTGTGCGAGTACGGCTGCTCGCCCGTCGCGAAGCGCCCGAGGAACAGCGCATCGACGACGTCGGACGGCGAATCGCTGTCGTCGACGGTGAGCCGGATCGGCAGAGCGGACTCAGGGTTGGCAGACATGGCGCCCATGATCCGGCACGGCGGCACCCCGTGCACCCAGGTTTCGCGAGCTGCTCCCGGCCGGGGCGCACGGCATCCCCGTGCCGCCTACCCCGAGGTCAGCGCGGCGCGTGCCCCGAAGTCACCCGTCGCGCCCGGAGTCCGGGCGCGACGCTGCCCGGACCGTCCCGCGCAGCGCGTACAGATGCGCGTCGTCGTTCGACAGGACGCGCACCAGATCGGGCCGGGCGTCGAGGCTGCGGACCAGCCGCCGCTCCCACGAGGCGGAGTGCCCCGCGGTGAGCCGCAGATACTCCGCCTGACGGTGACCGGCCATCAGGTACGCCTGCGGACCCGCCTCCCGCAGCTCGGCGACCAGCTCGCCCACCAGGATCGGATCGCGGGGCGCGGCCGCCGGACGCAGGATGCCGGGGGAGAGCGCGGGCCCGGGCCCGGCCCCGCTGCCGTCGCTCAGCCACAACAGCCGCCCCGGACCGCCGGGAAGCCCCTCCACGTACGCGACGGCCTCGGCCTCACCGCTGGTGACCCGTTCGAACGGGGCATCGCCGCCCCGCACCACGAGGAAGCCACCGGTCAGCGCGAGCCCCGCGAGGAGCGCGCCGACCGGGGCCGCGCCCATCCGGCCGCGCTCCCGCCCGCCCGCTGTCGCCCCGGCTGCGGTCCCGGTCCCCGCTGCGGACCCGGCACGCGGGAACAGTGCGAGGGCGGCCAGCAGGGCGGTTCCGGGCAGCGCGCACGCGAAGACCTGGGCCGCCACGGCCTCGTCCATCGGCCGGAGCAGGAGCACCGGGACCGGCGCGAACGCCACGACGAGCAACGTACGTTCCGAGTGGCCGTGGCTGTGCCGCCGCCACCATCCGTACCAGGCGAGCAGGAGGACCGCGGCGGCAGGCACCACCCCGGCCGGCAACAGCAGTTGCTGTTCGGTGCCGCCCCCGGTCCCCGGTGTCCCGCCCGATGGACGGAACAACCTCAGCGGCTCGCCGGAGAACAGGGCCCACCCCACGATCAGGAGCGCGAGCAGCACCAGCGGTCCGTACAGCTGCGAACGGCGTGCCAGGACGAGCCCGGTGAGCACGGCCAGCATGAACAGGGCAGTCGCCGCATGGGTGACCAGCGCGGCGGCGAACACGGCGACGACGACCGCAGGGACGGCGGTCCTGGGACGGAGCCCTTCCGCGCGCACCTCGGCCTCGCCGGGCGGCAGCTCGCCCGGCGGCCGCTCACGCGCGTCCGGTTCCGCGTTCCGGGGCGCCCGGATCCGGACCAGTACCAGGGCGATGAACGACAGATGGAGCAGATGGGCGATGCCCTCGGCGGCGCTTCCGTCCGGGACCGCCCAGGAGCTCAGCACGAAGATCCACGCACCGGCCCACGGAGCCCGCCAGCCCGCCCGGACCTGCCGCATCATCAGCAACAGGGGCCCCAGCGCCAGCAGATGTACGGCCGCAGGCCACCACCGGGCGAGCGAGGCGGCGTCCGCCGGGGTTCCCGTCGTGAACTCCGCCAGGATCTCCGCCGCCCCGGACGGCGCGGAAACGGCACCCGACGCGGCCTGCAGACCGTGCAGGGAGAACAGGGTGGCGAGCAGTACGGTCGTCAGCAGAGCGCGGCGCGGCCGGTCGAGCCAGAGGAGCGAGACGAAGGCCAGCACGAGCAGCCCGGCCCCCAGAAAGGTCGTCGCGGGCAGTACGGAGACGAGCCCCAGGTCGTCCATCCTGTCCAGCTCCCGGTCACCGAGGGAGCGCAACGGCAGCCAGAACAGGGCGAGCGCGGCGGCCAGCAGCAGCCCGATACCGAGCTCGGGGCCGAACGGCAGGGGGAGCGCGGGGCGACTGCGCGGGACAGGGGCGGCGTCCGCAGCGGTGTCCGTGAAGAAGCCCGGGCCGGCCGACGCGGTCGGGGACGGAGGTGACGTGGGTGAACTCGGGACGGTGGCGGCCTGCGGCAGCGGTGTTCTCAGCGCCCAGGCGGGCCGGTGCTCGGTCATCTCTGTTCTCTCCTGCTCTCTCCTGTGCCGATGGGTGCCGACGGGTGCCGACGGGTGCCTGCGGGCGGCGATGGGTGTCCCTGGGCAGTGCGAGGAGCGGGCAGCCGGACTCACCGGACGGGCGCCGTTGCCCGTCCGGTGAGTCCGGCCGTCCCTGGATCAGGCCGGTCCCGGAGCGGCTCCTGAGGCAGCTCCGGAGCCGCCGAACCAGCGGCGCGTCCGGCGCACGCCGCGTACGACCGCGAAGCCCTTCGTGAGCGTCCGGTCCACGGCGAAGGTGCGGGCGACCGCCCGGCCCTCGACCAGTCGTGCGAACTCGGCGGTACCCGTGCTGCGGCGGACCGTCACCCGCTCCAGGGCGTACGGCCCCTGACCGCGGTGGGCCAGCGCGTTGCCCACGGCGAGGGACTGGGCGAAGCCCGCCGCCCGCACCGCCTGCCGCACCCGGCGGCTGGAGTAGCCGTAGGGATAGGCGAAGGAGGCCGGGCGCCCGCCCAGTTCGGCGGCGATGATGTCCCGGCAGCGCACCGTCTCGGCCCGCAGCCGCGCGTCGTCGAGCTGGTCCAGCTGGGGGTGGGTGTGGCTGTGGCCCCCGATCTCCACACCCGTCGCCGCGAGTTCCCGTACCTGGCCCCAGTCGAGCATGGTGTCCGGGGCGCCGCCCTCGTCGTACGCACCGCGCAGCCAGCCGGTGGAGACGAAGACGGTGGCGGCGAAGCCGTGTTCGGCGAGCAGCGGCAGGGCGTGCCGGTGCACCCCCTCGTAGCCGTCGTCGAAGGTGATCAGCACGGGCCGGGACGGCAGGGGCCGCCCCGAGCGCCAGCCCTCTCCGAGTGCCGCCGTGGTGAGCGGGGTGAAGCCGCGCCCGGCGAGGATCTCCATCTGCGCCCGGAAGGCGCCGGGCGAGACGGAGAGGCCGTACGCGGCGGAAGCCGGACGGTACCCGACGGCGTGGTACATGAGGATCGGTACGGCCACGCTCACGACGGCTCACCCCGCACGTCCGGGCCGGGTGCCCCGGCGTCCTCCGCGTCCAGGGGCAGTCGTTCGACGGCCGGTACGGAGAACGCCGCCCCGTTGCCCCGGGACCGGACGCTCCCCACGACGTAGCCACCCGCGGCGGCCAGCACACCGGTCACGACGGCGCCCGCCCGGCCGGCGCCTCCCGACCGGCCGAGCAACGCGTCCCGCACACCCCGCACCACCCCGGCCGGAAGCACCCGGGTGGTGTAGCGGCGCTCGGACTCGAGTCCCTTGCCCGCACCGACGCTCCGCGACACGAGTGCCTTGGAGAGCCCCTCGGCGTAGCACCGGGTACGGAAGTAACGGAAGCGCTCCCGTACCGCGGGGACCTTGTGGTGGATCACCGCGCGGTCGTCGATCAGCAGGACCGCGCGGGGCAGCGCACGGGCGAGCCGGATGCAGAGCTCCGTCTCCTCGCCGCCCAGCGGCCGCTTGTCGCCGTCCCGCCCGATCCCGGTGGCGAAACCGCCCGCCGCGTCGAAGGCCGTGCGCCGGAACGACGCGTTGCCCCCGAGGACGTTGCGGACCCGGACCGTGCCGGGCGGCAGCCCCCTGTACGTACACCCGACGACCCAGTCGAACTCCTCGGGGAACCAGGCGGGCCTGCGGCCCGAGGACCAGGCGGGCACGGTCCGCCCGCCGACGGCCATCACCCGCGGATCGTCGTAGCCCTTGTCGAAGTGGCGCAGCCAGTCCTGTTCGGCCACGGCGTCGTCGTCGAGGAACGCGACGATCTCCCCGCGGGCCGCGGCGATACCGGTGTTGCGGCCGGCCGAGAGGCCGCGGGGGCCCGCGTTCGCGAGCACCCGCACCGCCCCGGACCGCCCCGGCTGCCCGTACTCCTCGCCCAGCCGCTCCAGCAGCGCCGGGTTGTGGTCCACCACCAGCAGGATCTCCCGGGCCGGCAGGGACTGCGCGCGAACCGAGCCGACGGCCGCCAGGATGTCCTCCCAGCGGTCCTCGGTGTACACACAGATGACCACGGAGAAGTCGCGCAGGTTCACAGCACCTGTCCCCGGCCGATGACCGCGGGCACGGCGGCCGCCCGGCGCCCGCCACGGCGTACGCGCTTCTCCCTGAGGATCACCCGGAGCACCCGGATCCCATCGCGCACGGCACTGAGGTTGCTGACGCCGTGGATCCGGTTGTACTCGTGACTCGGGACCTCCTGGACCCTGAGTCCGGCCTTGACCACCCGGATGTTCATCAGCGTCTCGATCTCGAAGCCCGTGCAGTCCAGGGTGATCCTGTCCAGGCAGTGCTTCCAGAAGGCGTTGTAGCCGTAGCAGAGGTCGGTGTAGCGGGCCCCGAACTTGCGGTTGACGACGGTGCACAGCGCCCAGTTGCCGAACTTGCGGACCGGCGTCATGTCGTCCGTGCCGCCCCCGTTGGCGAAGCGGGAGCCCTTGGCGAAGTCGGCGCCGCCGACCAGGGCCGAGACGTAGCTGACGATCTCTTCGCCGTCCGCGGAACCGTCCGCGTCGACCATCACGATGATCTCACCGGTGCAGGCGGCGAAGCCGCTGATCAGGGCGTCTCCCTTGCCCTTGCCGACCTGCTTGACGACCACGACGTCGGGGCGCAGTTCACGGGCCACCCTGATCGTGTCGTCGGTGGAATTCCCGTCGACGAGCACGACTTCATGAATCCAGTCGGGCAGGGTCTTGAACACATAGGGAAGATTCTCCGCCTCGTTCATGGCGGGGATCACGACACTTACCGGCGGCGCTATCGCGAGGTGGGAAGAGATCGGTCGGTATTCGCTCTCCATTCGAGCGACTTCGGTCTCTTCGGTTGTCGATCTGATCGAGGAAGGCAGAACTGAACTCATGAGTCTTTTTCCCTCTCGTCCGGTGGACGGCCCGCCCCCGGGCAGTCCGGTCAAAGGTCCGGTTCGAAAGGGGGGTTCTCACCCCGGCCATGACGGCATGACACTCCGAGCTGGCTGGATGAGCTGGCACAACTGGCCGCACGGCGGCCGACTCGACTGAGTACGGCCGCTGGGCACGGCACCCCCCTACCGCGCCCCGCCCGGTATCCACCGCGGCTGCCTGAGCCCTCCCCTGGAGCCGCCTTGCGTGGTGGACCGTTGCGGGTGAATGTACGACGGTATTAACGAGTGGAACTATATGACAAGACCTCCCACGAGGTCTCGCTTTTTCCGGATTTTTGCCTGACTGTCACGTTCGCGTGCGGAATTGTGACTTCCTATTGCTCCGGTCTTTCCAGGCCTTCGGAATCCGGGCCGACAGGAAAATGATCAGCGCCGCTGCGGAAATGATCAGAACGGAATTCCGCGCTGACCTGCTGTCCAGCGCGGTCAGCGCCTGCGCCGCCAGGAGATTGACGGCGAGGGACCCCGAGGCCGAGACGACCAGCCGGCCCGTGCGGTCCATGCCGGGCAGCCACGCGGAGAGCGCGGCGGCCGGGGTTGCGAAGAGGTGAAAGAGCGCGAAAGGGGCGCGCATCGGTGAGTCGAAGTCGATGAGTGCCAGCGCGGCGCCCACCCCCGCCACCGCCGCAGCGCCACCTGTCACAAGAGGCAGCACATCTGTCCGAACTGACCCTGTCTCACTACTGATGATCCGCATTGGCGACTTTGCCCCCCAGTGCGCCGGATGCCGGACTTCAATGTGACGTAACGCCAGGAGGCCGTCAAGGAGCACTTGCTGAATGGTCTTGGCATGGACACTTCCGGAATTGCGGCCGTGACTGCTACCACGGAGTAGGCAGAGATCCTGCCCAAGGAGGTTCCATGAAAATGTCCAGACTCGTGGCGTTCTCGTCCTCTCTCCTGCTCGGCACCGTCCTCGCCCTGACCGGGGCCGGTGTCGCCAACGCCGAAGAATCCGCGGCCGCGGTCGACTACGTGGCTCTCGGCGACTCGTACTCCTCCGGCGTGGGCGCCGGCAGCTACGACAGCGCGAGCGGCAACTGCAAGCGCAGCACCCGGGCCTACCCCGTGCTCTGGGCCGCCGCCAACGCGCCCTCCTCGTTCTCCTTCACCGCATGCTCGGGGGCCCGTACGGCCGATGTCACGGCCGGTCAGCTCGGTCCCGTCAACTCCTCGACCGACCTCGTCTCGATCTCCATCGGGGGCAATGACGCGGGCTTCGCCGACGTCATGACCACCTGCGTCCTGCAGTCCGAGTCCACCTGCCTGAGCCGGATCGCCACCGCCCGTTCCTTCGTCGACTCGACCCTGCCCGGCCGGCTGGACTCGGTGTACTCGGCGATCAGCGCCAAGGCGCCCGCCGCCCGGGTCGTCGTCCTCGGCTATCCCCGCTTCTACAAACTCGGCGGCAACTGCCTCGCGGGTCTCAGCGAGAAGGAACGCGCCGCCATCAACAGCGCTGCCGACTACCTCAACGCGGCCACCGCCAAGCGGGCCGCCGACCACGGCTTCACCTTCGGTGATGTCACGTCCACCTTCACCAACCACGAGATCTGCTCGGGCAGCGCCTGGCTGCACAGCGTGAACTGGCTCAACATCGGCGAGTCCTACCACCCCACCGCCGCCGGGCAGTCGGGCGGCTACCTGCCGGTCTTCAACTCGGCGGCCTGACACCGCCCGTAGTCGCGCAGCGCAACCGGTCCGGCCGTCCGCCGGGGAGGAGGCCCCCGCCCGTCGGGGTCTCCTCCATCCGCGGGCATTCGGTGACCGCCCGTCAACCTCCGTATACATGTGCGTAATCCTGTTACCGGGATACGCGAGTGTCATCGCGGGACGATAGGGTTAACCTGCCCGGGCCGGGTGCCCTCGTACGGGTGGGGAGTGACATGGAACAGATAACGGTGCGCAGCAGGGCGCGTGTGCCTGCCATTACATGTGGGAGCAGTGCGACCAGTTCGCGCCTCGACCGCCATCTCGCAGTGCTGGGCGGCCCCGCCGTTCCGCAGCGTGAGTCCGCGGAAGCGACGCTGCTGATGCTCGAGCTCACCTCGCGCGACGCCGCGCACACCCGCAGGAGCCGGAGCGCGCGTGTCTCGCTCTTCGCGCCGCTGCGGCGACTGCGCCGCTCGCTCTTCGGCAGCCGCCGCTGACCCGACGGCCTGTCACGACCGGTCCGGCCCACCGCTCAGGGCCGTGCCCACGATCACTCCGTCCCGGCGCAGTGCTGCTGTCTGCTCGTCCGTCATCCCCAGGGCCCGCAGCGTTGCGTCGGTGTGTTCCCCCAGCGCCGGTACGGCACCCATCGGCGTCTCCGCCCCGCCCGGCAGCGTGATCGGCGGCAGCAGCGTGCGCAACGCGCCGACCGGTGAGGCCACGTCCCGCCACCGGTCCCGTGCGGCCAGCTGAGGATGGGCCGCCACGTCCGCGACGGTGTTCAGCCGTGCGCAGGCGATACCCGCCGTGTCCAGCCCGGCGAGCGCCTCCGCGCCGGTCAGTCGCGCGAGTGCCTGCCCCACCACCGCATCGGTCCGCTCCCGGTTCGCCGTCCGGGCGGTGTTCGTCGCGAAGGCCGGATCGTCCGCGAGCTCCGGCTGCTTCAGCACCTGTTCGGCGAGGCGGCGCCACTCCCGGTCGTTCTGCACGGAGAGCAGCACCTGTTCCCCGTCCGCGGTGCGGTACGCGTCGTAGGGGGCGATGACGGCGTGCGCGAGCCCCGTGCGCGCCGGGGTTTCACCCCCGTGCATCCCGTGGTGCAGCGGATGCCCCATCCACTCGGCCAGCGAGTCCAGCATCGAGACCTCCACCGGACCGCCGCGTCCCGTGGTGGCGCGCCGCAGCAGCGCCGCGAGCACACCGGAGAAGGCGTACATCCCGGCCGCGATGTCGGCGGCGGGAATCCCCGCCTTCACCGGCTGTCCGGGGGTGCCCGTGACGGACACCAGGCCGGCCTCGCACTGGACGAGCATGTCGTAGGCGCGCTTGTGCGCGTACGGCCCCTCGGCGCCGTAGCCGGAGATGTCCACGGCCACCAGGCGCGGATGTGCGGCGCAGAGGGCGGCGGCGTCCAGCCCGAGCCGCGCGGCCGCTCCCTGCGCCAGGTTCTGGACGAACACATCGGCGTCCGCGACGAGGCGGCGCACCACGGCCAGCCCGCGCGGGTCCTTGAGGTCGATCGCGACGGACTCCTTGCCGCGGTTGCACCAGACGAAGTGGGAGGCGAGTCCGCGCGCCGCGGTGTCGTAGCCGCGGGCGAAATCCCCTCCGTCGGGACGCTCGACCTTGATGACCCTGGCGCCGAGGTCGGCGAGCTGGCGGGTGGCGAAGGGGGCGGCGACGGCCTGCTCGACCGCGACCACGGTGATGCCGTCCAGGGGGAGTGGCTGAGTGCTCATGAGCACCGTACCTACCCTGTGCGCAGCACTTCTGTCATCCCGTCCGCCCCCGCTCGCGCTCGCCCGTGGTTCAGTCCGTGCCGCGTGCGTACCGGCGCACGGTCAGCGGGACGAACACGGCGAGCAGGACGGCAGCCCAGGCCAGCGTGCCCGCCACCGGGTGCGCGACCGGCCAGGCGGCGCCTTCGGCCGGGGAGGCGTTGCCGAAGAGATCGCGGGTGGCCGAGGCGAGGGCGCTGATCGGGTTCCACTCGGCGACGGTGCGCAGCCAGCCCGGCATGTCGTCCGTCGGGATGTACGCGCTGGAGAGCAGCGGCAGGATGAAGGTGGCACTGCCCAGCTGCCCCGCGGCCTCCTCGTTGCGGATGAGCAGCCCGAGCCAGTAACCCGCCCAGGACGTGGCGAACCGGAACAGCAGCAGCAGCCCGTACGCCCCGAGCGCTGCGGCCGGGCCGCCCTCGATCCGCCAGCCCGCCGCGAGTCCGACGAGCATCAGCGGGATCATGCCGACGGCCGTGGTCAGTACCTCGGCGGCGGTGGAGCCGAGCGGTACGGCGGCCCGGCTCATCGGCAGCGTACGGAAGCGGTCCATCACCCCGCGGTCGCAGTCCTGGGCCGCCTGGAACATCCCGGTCATGAGGCCGTTGGCCGCAGTTGCGGCGAGGAGGCCGGGCACCAGGAAGGAGCGGTACTCCTGCCCGGGGACCGCCAGTGCGCTGCCGAACACGTAGCCGAAGAACAGCAGCATCGTGATCGGCATGGTCTGGGTCAGGATCAGCACACCCGGCGCGGCTTTGATCTTCTGCAGCTGACGGCCCAGCATGGCCAGGCTGTCGGCCGCCAGGGAGCCCGTGACGGCGGGCGTCAGGGTCCGCTCGTGGACCGGGGTCGTCGTGCTCATGCTGCCGGCTCCTTCGGTGCGCGGACGTCGCCGCGGTCGGTCAGTCGGAGGAAGGCCTCGTCGAGGGTGGGCGGGCGCAGGCTCGCATCGATCACCGGGACACCCGCCGCGTCCAGTTCGCGGACGATGCGCGGCAGCGTGAGGGTGGCGTCGGACGCGACGACGCCGACGGTGCGGTGCTCGTGGTCGAGCGTCGGTTCGGCGCCGGTCAGCTGGTCGAGCACGGCCGCGGCGGCCCCGAGCGCCGACTCGTGTGCGACGACGACCTCCGCGTAACTGCCGATGAGGGACTTGAGTTCGATTGGCGTGCCCCGGTGGGCGGCCCGGCCCCGGTCGATCAGCACGATGTCGTCGGCGAGCTGGTCGGCCTCCTCCAGGTACTGCGTGGTCAGCAGGACGGTGGTGCCGCGCCCCGCCAGTTCGCGTACCGCCTCCCAGATCTGGTTGCGGCTGTGCGGGTCGAGGCCGGTCGTCGGCTCGTCGAGGAAGAGCACCTGCGGGCGGGTGAGGAGTCCGGCGGCGAGGTCGAGGCGGCGGCGCATGCCGCCCGAGTAGGTGCGGGCGGGGCGGTCGGCCGCCTCGGTCAGCCCGAAGCGTTCGAGGAGCTCGTCGGCGCGGGAGCGGCCCGCGGGGCCCCGGAAGCGGAGCAGTCGCGCGAAGAGGCGGAGATTCTGCCGCCCGGAGAGCTCGCCGTCGACCGAGGTGCTCTGCCCGGTGACTCCGATGGCCGCGCGCACGGCGGCGGCCTCGCGGACCACGTCGTGGCCGGCGACCCGCGCGCTGCCGCCGTCCGGGCTCGTCAGCGTGGTGAGCAGCCGGACGGCGGTGCTCTTTCCCGCGCCGTTCGGCCCCAGCACACCGCAGACGGAGCCCTCGGCGACGGCGAGGTCGAGCCCGCGCAGGGCATGGACGTCTCCGTAGTGCTTCTCCAGACCTTCACTAAGTACAGCGTACGTAGTTGCCATGGGCCTACCGTAGCGCACTACGTACGGTGTACGTAACTACGATGGTGCAAGAGGTGATGACCGATGGCGGGGCGACCCCCTGTACCCGAAGTGATCTGGGCGCGCCCCGAGCGGGCGGGCCGTGGGCCCAAGCCCGCTTTCAGCCGTGCGGACATCGCGGCAGCCGCCGTGCGTATCGCCGACGCCGAGGGCCTGGACGCGGTGTCGATGCGCAAGGTGGCCGCGGAGCTGGGCTGCGGCACGATGTCGCTCTACAACTACGTGCCGCGCAAGGAGGACCTGTACGAGCTGATGCTCGACGCGGTCAGTGGCGGGTACGACCTGCCGGAGAAGCCGTCCGGCGACTGGCGCGCCGACATGACGGCGCTCGCGCACCAGGCCCGCGCGATGATGCACCGCCACACCTGGGTGCCCCGGCTGATGTCACCGGTCTACGGATTCAGCCCGAACGTACTGGCCTACATGGAGTACACGCTGAGCATCCTGGACGGGCTCGATGCCCGGTTCGGCGAAAAGATGGAACTCATCGCCATGGTCAACGGCGTGGTCACCACCTATACGGCCAACGAGATCGCCACGGCCGAACGCAGCCGCTCGCTGCCCTGGACCGAGGAGCAGGAGCACGCGGCCCGCACCAACTATCTGATCAGCCAGATCATGACCGGCAAGTACCCGCGGCTGGCAGCCGGGTTCGCCGAGGACTCCGGGCCGATCGATCTGGAGGGTGTCTTCGACCGGGCGCTGGGCCGGGTACTGGACTCGTTCGAGCGGTAGGCGCGGCTGTCTGCCGGGTCACAGCAGCGCGAACTGCCCCTCCGGGCCCTCCTCGTGGTGGTCGAGGACGGAGGCGGGCCGCCGGGCCGTCGCGGGAGCCGGCACCACCCCGGCCGCCCGCAGCGCGTCGCGGGTGACAGCGGGCTCCGCGGCGAGCCGCTTCCGCAACGCCTCCTGCGCGGGCCGCAGTTCACCGAGGAGGGCGAGGACGGTGATCAGCTCGAGCAGCTCGGACGTCCACTCCTGCGGCCAGTCGCGCGGTCGCAGCGCCTCCAGGCCTTCCCGCCCGTCCTGGGCCGTGCGGCGCTCGAACCAGAGCTCCAGCATCCGGACGCCACTCACCCGGAACTCCCACGCTCCGGCCGGAACGGGGGAGATGCGCCCCTCGCCCGGCCCCTCGCCGAGCATGAGCGCCTCGTCGTCCGGGTCGTAGCGCAGCGCGGCCGGCCGGGGCGGTATCGCGGCCCGCACATAGGGCCGGCGGCCGCCCGGCAGCCGGGGACGCTGCCCGCCGCGCGCCCCGCGCAGCTGCAGACGCAGCAGTTCCCGGCCGAGCTCCACACCCTCGGCCCACAGGGTGCCGTCGGCGGGCAGCGGCACGAGACATCCGGCGGGGGAGGGGCGGGCGACGGCGAGGGTCCAGGCGAGGACGGACTCCGGGGCGACCGGGGCCGCGTACCGGGTGTCCAGCAGAGCGAGCAGGCCCGGCGCGAGATTGGGCTCCCGGCCGCCGGGGCGCCGGTAGAGCGGCCGTATCCGGCCCGGCCGGCCGGCGGGGGAGTGCCCGTCGGGAAGGAGCGCCGTCACGGAGAGGGCGGGCCCGGTGTCCTGCGGTACGTATCCGTGCTCGACGGCGAAGACCTGGTGCCCGTCGGCCACCCGCCACAGCTCGGGGCGGGCCGCGTCGAGCAACCGCTGGTCGGGGATCAGCCACTGCTCGTCGAAGGGGCCGTGCAGGATCCGTACCGGCTCGGGATACAGGCCCGGGTCCCGGGCGAACCGGCCCGTCGCGGTGGTGCGGCCCGGCAGTGCCGCGGCCGCGGTCAGGGGGCTGCGCGAGCGGCTGGACCGGAACAGCCGTTCCTGCTCGGCGCCCTCGGCCCGTACCAGCAGGTCCCAACGGGCCCTGAGGGAGGCCGCGTCCGGCGCGGTCACCCAGGGGCGCCCCGTTCTCAGGGGCCGCACCGACCAGGGCATGAGGTCGTCGAGCAGCGGGATCCCCTCGGCCCCGCCGGCTCCGGCCGCCACCCGTGCTGCCACCGTGTCGTCCTCCCCGTCGCCACGTCCGCCGCCCAAGGCATCGTAACGGCGGGCGGTGGAGGCGGGGCGGTCAGTGCGCTTCCACCGTCACGGAGAAGGAGAAACGGTCCCCCCGGTACCGGATGCGCGCCACGTCCACCACCCGCCCGTCGTCGTCGTACGTCACGCCCGTGTAGTGCAGGATCGGGCTGAGCAGCGGGATCTGGAGCAGCTCCGCCGTCGCAGGGTCGGCGAGACGGGCCTCGACCGTGTCCGTGATCCGGGAGATCCGTACGCCGACGGCGTCGCGCAGCACCTTCGTCATCGGCCACCGCTCGAGATCGGCCACGTCGATCCTGGCCGCGATCTCGGGGCGCACCGCGTTCTCCGCCCAGTTGGTGGGCTCGCCCGTCCCGTCGTCGCAGCGCAGCCGCCGGTAGTCGACCACCTCGGAGCAGTCGGGGAAGAACTCCGCGAGATCGCCCGGGACGGGGGTGGCGCCGTGGCCGAGGACCGTGGTCCGCTCACCCGACTGCTGGGCGACGATGGCGTCGATCGAACCCAGCAGCCGCACCGGCGACACCCGCCGGGCGCGCGGCTCGATGAACGTGCCGCGCCGCCGGTGCCTGCTGATCAGGCCCTCCGTCTCCAGCTCCTTGAGCGCCTGGCGCATGGTCAGGACGCTGACGCCGTAGTGCGCGGCGAGCTGCTCCTCGGTGGGAAGTCGCGGCGAGGCGTCCTGGGGGCGGCCCAGTATCGAGGCCCGCAGGGACTGCGAGACCTGGTACCACAGGGGGAGCTTCCGGTTCAGCACGAGGGAGTCGGGGGCGAAGGCGGGGGTGTGATTCACCTCGTTCACCTGGTTCATCCGGTTCACCTGGACTCTCTGGGCAGTGGCCGGCTTCGGGGGTTCACGGCCGGAAGTTGCGGCTCAGACCCTGCCACACGTCGTCGTACCCGTGCTGCAGATGGTCCGCGGCAGCGGCCTGCGCGGTCGCCGTGACCGGCCAGCGGGTCTCGAACATGAACGCGAGCCCGTCGTCGATCTTCTGCGGCTTCAGCTCCGCGCCGCTCGCCCGGTCGAAGGTCTCGCGGTCCGGTCCGTGCGCCGACATCATGTTGTGGAGCGAGCCGCCGCCGGGCACGAAGCCGCCCGCCTTCGCGTCGTACGCGCCCTCGATGAGTCCCATGTACTCGCTCATCACGTTGCGGTGGAAGTACGGCGGGCGGAAGGTGTCCTCGCCGACCAGCCAGCGCGGGGCGAAGACGACGAAGTCGACCCCGGCCAGCCCAGGGGTGTCGGACGGGGACGTCAGCACCGTGAAGATCGACGGATCCGGGTGGTCGAAGCTGATGCTGCCGAGGACGTTGAAGCGGCGCAGGTCGTAGACGTACGGGGTGTGGTTGCCGTGCCAGGCGACGACGTCGAGCGGGGAGTGGTCGTACGTGGCCGACCAGAGGTTCCCGCAGAACTTGTTGACGACCTCGACCGGTCCCTCACGGTCCTCGAACGCCGCGACGGGCGCCAGGAAGTCCCGTGCGGCCGCCAGGCCGTTGGCGCCGATAGGGCCCAGATCGGGCAGGACGAACGGCTGCCCGTAGTTCTCGCAGACGTACCCGCGGGCGGTGGCGTCCAGGAGCTCGACACGGAAGCGGACACCGCGCGGCACGAGCGCCACATGGCCGGGTTCGAGGCGCAGCAGTCCCAGTTCGGTACGGACCAGGAGGCCGCCGCGCTCGGGCACGATCAGGAGCTCACCGTCGGAGTCGCTGAACACCCGGTCCGTCATGGAGGAGTTCGCGCTGTAGAGGTGGATGGCCATGCCGGTGCGCTGCGTCGCGTCGCCGTTGCCGCCCAGCGTCCACAGGCCGGCCAGGAAGTCCGTACCCGGCGCGGGCTCGGGGAGCGGGTCCCAGCGCAGCCGGTTGGGATCGGCAACCGCCTCGGTGAAGGGAGCGGTGCGCAGCGCGCCGTTGTCGACGCGGACGAACGGGGGATGGGCCGCCGAGGGGCGGATCCGGTAGAGCCAGGAGCGGTGGTTGCGTGCGCGGGGTTCGGTGAAGGCCGAGCCGCTCAGCTGCTCGGCGTAGAGCCCGAGCGGTGCGCGCTGCGGTGAGTTCCGGCCGTGCGGAAGCGCTCCCGGGACGGCCTCCGAGCCGTGCTCGTTGCCGAAACCGGTGCTGTACGTGAGAGTCTCCGCCGTCTTCCTGGCCTGTTCGGTGCCACTCATCATGCGCTCCCGTTGGAAGAGGAATCCCATGGATCCCCTGACGAAGAATCCTATGGTCAACCGTAGGAATCGAAACGCCGCCCGTCAACGGCATACGGGGACCGCTGTGCCGTGTCCGTGACGGCCGGTGCGGAAACGCGGCGGGAACAGGTGCGGATACGGGTGCTGCGGGCCGGGCGGGACCGGCGAACCGGGCCTCCGGGCCCGCGCACGGTGGACTCACCCCCGGCCGGACCCACGGCATCATGGAACCGTGCCCCATGCGAACACGAACCTCCGGCGCGCCCCCGTGCAGCAGCGCAGTGCAGAACGCCTCACCCGGATCCTCGACGCCTGCGCCGGGCTCCTCGACGAGACCGGCTACGAACAGCTCTCCACCCGGGCGGTGGCCGACCGTGCCGGTGTGCCCATCGGATCCGTCTACCGGTTCTTCTCCAACAAGCGGGGCCTGGTCGACGCACTCGCCGAGCGCAATCTGGACCTCTACGCCGAGCGCATCGTGGCCCGCCTCGCGGACATTCCCACGGAGGACTGGCGGAGCGCGATCGACGCCGTACTCGACGAGTACCTGGCGATGAAGCGCACGGTCCCCGGCTTCGCCCTCGTCGACTTCGGCCCTCCGGCGCCGGCCGGCGACCCGCTCGACGAGTCGAACCGCAGGGTCGCGGGCCGGCTGGCCTCCCTGCTCTCCGGTCATCTCGGCCGCGACCCCGACACCGATCTGCTCCGGACGGTACTGGTCTGCGTCGAGGCTGCCGACGCCGTGCTCCAACTCGCCTTCCACGCCGACCCGTCGGGTGACCCGGCTCTGATAGGGGAGACCCGCGTGCTGATCCAGGCCTATCTCGCGCGGGTCCTCGAATGACAGGTGGCGCCAACACCTCGCCAGCATCCGTACCGGTCGGTATGCTCGATCCGGCCGGGAGCTCACACCCGCTGTGCGGTCCGCGGCCCGACGGCGCATGCCCGTGCGCCACTGCTGTCGCCGCCCCGGGGAGGGCCCATGTCCCACGATTCCCGCACCGCTCTGCGTATCTGCCCGCTCTGCGAAGCCACCTGCGGACTCACCCTCACCATCGAGGGAACGACGGTCACCGGTGCCCGCGGCGACCGTGACGACGTCCTGAGCCAGGGCTTCATCTGCCCCAAGGGCGCGTCCTTCGGAGGTCTGGACTCCGACCCCGACCGGCTGCGCACCCCGCTCGTGCGGACGGACGGCGTCCTGCGGGAGGCGACCTGGAGCGAGGCCTTCGACCTGATCGCCGCGAGGATCCCGGCCCTCGTCCAGGAGCACGGCAAGCAGTCGGTCGGTGTCGTCCTCGGCAACCCCAACGTGCACACGATGGCCGGCGGGCTCTATCCCCAGCTGCTGCTCTCCGCGCTCGGCACCCGCAACGTCTTCACCGCGAGCACCCTCGACCAGATGCCCAAGCACGTCTCCAGCGGCCTGCTCTTCGGCGACGCCAACGCCATCCCCGTACCCGACCTGGACCGCACCGCCCATCTGCTCCTGATCGGCGCCAACCCGCTCGAGTCGAACGGGAGCCTGTGCACCGCCCCCGACTTCCCGGGCAAGCTCAAGGCGCTGCGCAAACGCGGTGGCACCCTCACCGTCATCGACCCGCGCCGCACCCGCACCGCCCGTCTCGCGGACCGGCACGTCGCGATCCGCCCCGGGGCCGACGCCCTCCTGCTCGCCGCGCTCACCCAGGTCCTCATCGAGGAGAAGCTCGCGGACCCCGGCGTGCTGACCGAGCACCTCGACGGCTACGACGAACTGGCCGAGGCCATCGAGGACTTCACGCCCGAAGCGGTGGCCGCCGCCTGCGACATCGACGCCGCCACCATTCGTACGATCGCCCGCGAACTGGCCGCAGCCCCCGCCGCGGCCGTCTACGGACGCATCGGCAGCTGCACCGTCGAACACGGCACCCTGGCGAGCTGGCTGGTCGACGTACTCAACATCCTCACCGGCAACCTCGACCGCCCCGGCGGCGCACTCTTCCCGCTCTCCGCCACCGCCCGCGCACCCCGTGCCGCCGCCCCCGGCAAGGGCTTCGCGCTCGGCCGCTGGGCGAGCCGTGTCTCCGGGCACCCCGAGGCCAAGGGCGAGCTCCCCGTCGTCGCACTCGCCGAGGAGATCGAGACCCCGGGGGAGGGGCGGATCCGTGCCCTCGTCGTCGTCGCGGGCAACCCGGTGCTCTCCGCGCCGGACGGCGACCGGCTCGACCGGGCGCTCGCCGAGGGCCTCGACTTCATGGTCAGCGTCGACCCGTACCTCAACGAGACCTCACGCCACGCGGACGTCGTGCTGCCCCCGCCGCCGCCCTCGCAGAGCGCCCACTTCGACTTCGCCCTCAACTCCCTCGCCGTGCACAACCAGGTCCGCTACACGCGCGCGGCCGTCCCGCTGGAGGACGACCGCATGGCCGAGAGCGAGATCCTCGCCCGGCTCGTCCTCGCCGTCGGCGGTATGCACGGGGCAGCGCCCGAAGCGGTCGACGACATGGCCATCGCCGCCACCCTCGGCAAGGCCGGCCTCCCCGAGGAGTTCGCCGCCGAGCTGACGGGCCGCACCGGCCCCGAGCGGCGCCTCGACCTGATGCTGCGCCTCGGCCCGTACGACCTCACGCTGGAAGGGCTCCTGGCGCATCCGCACGGCATCGACCTCGGTCCGCTGAAGCCCCGTGTCCCGGAGCTGCTCAGGACCCGCAGCGGCCGCATCGAGCTGTTCCCCGCCCCCATCGCCGCAGACCTGCCACGGCTCCGGGAGGCACTGGACGAACGGCCCACCGGTCTCGTCCTCGTCGGCCGCCGCCATCTGCGCTCCAACAACAGCTGGATGCACAACGTCTCCTCCCTCCGCGGCGGCTCGAACGTCTGCACCCTGCAGATCCACCCCGACGACGCCGCCCGTATCGGGCTCGCCGACGGCGCCACGGCACGGATCACCGCGGCGGGCGGCGAGGTCGAGGCGCCCGCAGAGATCACCGACGCGGTACGGACCGGAGTCGTGAGCCTTCCGCACGGCTGGGGGCACAGCCGCCCGGGCACACGCATGTCCGTCGCCGAGACCGGGCCGGGAGTCAATGTGAACCAGCTGCTCGACGGCACGCTCCTGGACCCGCTGTCCGGGACCGCTGTGCTCAACGCCGTCCCGGTCTCCGTAGCACCAACTCTCTGACCTGGGGTTTTGCTCGTATTGCTCACACGTCAACATCTTGTTAACCGCCCGACGGGACACCTAACGTCATCCGAACCGCCGAGACCGGTGAGAGTTCAAAGGTGAACGTTAGGTATCCCACATGCTGACAATCCTCGGATTTGCCATGATCGCGACCTTCCTGGTCCTGATCATGATGAAGAAGATGTCGCCGATCGCGGCGCTGGTCCTGATACCCGCACTCTTCTGCGTAGCCGTCGGGCAGGGTGCGAAGCTCGGCGACTACGTCATCGAAGGCGTCGGCACCCTCGCGCCGACCGCGGCGATGCTGATGTTCGCCATCGTCTACTTCGGCGTGATGATCGACGTCGGACTCTTCGATCCCGTCGTCAGGGGCATCCTGCGCTTCTGCAAGGCCGACCCGATGCGGATCGTCATCGGTACGGCGGTGCTCGCCGCGATCGTCTCGCTGGACGGTGACGGCTCCACCACCTTCATGATCACCGTCTCGGCCATGTATCCGCTCTACAAGCGGCTGAAGATGAGCCTGGTCGTGATGACCGGTGTCGCCGCCACGGCCAACGGTGTCATGAACACCCTGCCCTGGGGCGGTCCCACCGCCCGCGCGGCCACCGCGCTCAAGCTGGACGCGGCCGACATCTTCGTCCCGATGATCCCGGCCCTCGCCGTCGGACTCCTCGCCGTCATCCTCCTGGCGTGCGTCCTGGGCCGTCGCGAGCGCAAGCGCCTCGGCACACTCACTCTCGACGAGGTGCTCGTGCGGGAGCCCGAGACCGTTCTCGTCGGCGCGGGCGGCGGCGGTGACCGGCTGGTGAAGGGCACGGCGTCCACGGGCGGCGGAGACGCCGCCGAGGACCACGCGGCCGACGACAGCGGCGAGGACTTCAAGGGGCTCGACCCCGACAGGCCGACCCTGCGCCCCAAGCTCTACTGGTTCAACGCCGGCCTCACCGTCGCCCTGCTGGCGTCGATGATCCTGGAACTGATGCCGATCCCGGTGCTCTTCCTCCTCGGCGCGGCCCTCGCCCTCACGGTCAACTTCCCCCACATGCCCGACCAGCGGGCCCGCATCGCCGCCCACGCCGACAACGTGCTCAACGTCTCCGGCATGGTCTTCGCCGCCGCCGTCTTCACCGGGGTGCTCACCGGCACCGGCATGGTCGATCACATGGCCGACTGGCTGGTCGGGGCCATCCCCGACGCGATGGGCCCGCACATGGCCGTCGTCACCGGCGTACTGAGCCTCCCCCTAACCTACTTCATGTCCAACGACGGCTTCTACTTCGGCGTCCTGCCCGTGCTCGCCGAGGCCGGTGCCGCCCACGGCGTCTCCTCGCTGGAGATCGCCCGGGCCTCCCTGGTGGGCCAGCCCCTGCACATGTCGTCCCCGCTCGTGCCCGCGGTCTACGTCCTGGTCGGCATGGCGAAGGTCGAGTTCGGCGACCACACCAAGTTCACCGTCAAGTGGGCCGTGCTCACCTCGCTGGTGGTCCTCGGCGCCGGAATCCTCTTCGGCATCATCTGATGCCTGCGGAACCACGGCCCGGCAGGGGCTGGCTGCTGCGCCTCGTCATCGCCTTCGCCTTCGCCCAGGGAGCGGTGTCGATGGCGCGGCCTGCCGTCTCCTACCGGGCCCTCTCGCTCGGCGCGGACGAGAGCGCGATCGGCGTCATCGCCGGCGTGTACGCGCTCCTGCCGCTCTTCGCCGCCGTACCGCTGGGCCGCAGGACCGACCACGGCCGCTGCGCCCCCCTGCTGCCGCTCGGGGTCGTACTGATCGGCGGGGGCTGCGCACTCAGCGGCACGGCCGGTTCCCTCCCGGCGCTGGCGGCCTGGAGCGGACTCATGGGCCTCGGCCACCTCTGCTTCGTGATCGGCGCGCAGTCACTCGTCGCACGGCAGTCGGCTCCCGCCGAACAGGACCGCAATTTCGGCCACTTCACCATCGGCGCCTCCCTCGGCCAGCTCATCGGCCCGATCGCCGCCGGATACCTCATCTCGGAGCGGGACGGCGCCATGGCCCGTACCAGCGCCCTCGCCCTCCTCGTCTCCGCAGCCGTTGCCGTCGTCTCCTTCACCGCGCTGTGGCGCATCGAGCACCGGACGGTCGCCGGCTCCCCCTCGGAGGCCGCCCGGAAGGTACCGGTCGGCCGGATCCTGCGCACCCGTGGCGTCCCGGCCGGCATCTTCATCAGCCTCGCCGTGCTCTCCGCCACCGACATCCTCACCGCCTACCTGCCGGTCGTCGGCGAGCAACGCGGCATCGCACCCGCCACCGTCGGACTGCTGCTGAGTCTCCGGGCCGCCGCGACCATCGCCTGCCGGCTGGCGATGACGCCGATGCTGCGGGTCCTCGGCCGGAACGCGCTGCTCACCACGACCTGCCTGCTCGGGGGCCTGATCTGCGCGGCCATCGCGCTGCCCGTACCCGTCCCGGTGCTCGCAGTGATGCTCGCTCTACTCGGCTTCTGCCTGGGAGTGGGCCAGCCCCTGTCGATGACCACCGTCGTACGCGCCGCCCCCGCGAAGGCGCGTTCCACCGCACTGGCCCTCCGGCTGACCGGAAACCGCCTCGGCCAGGTGGCCGCCCCCGCGACGGCGGGTCTGACCGCCGGAATCGCGGGCAGCGCCGCACCGTTCGTGATGCTGGGCGTGCTGCTCGTCGGGGCCGCCGGACTCGGTCTGCGCGGCGGCCGGACGAAGGCCGAAGAACCCGCGGCCGGGACCCGGGGTGCGGATTCCGCGGGCCGGAACAAGGCCGCGGCATCCTCTCCGGCCGCACCCGTGCCACGGACCGAACGCCCCTGCGAGAACCGGAACCCCACCTGACACATCCGGCCTGCTCCGCCACTTTGCCGACTTAACTTTTTAACCTGCGCACGAGTCATTCCCACACCCCGCCCAGTGGGCTAACTTCGGCCACGCAGCCGCTCCCCACGTGCAGCCCACCCACCTCCCCGGGCGGAACCATGACTCGTGCCATCTCCCTGCACAGCGTGAGCAAGACGTACGGACGGGCTCCTCGTGCCGTCGACGACTTCTCGCTGTCCGTCGACCCGGGCGAGTTCGTCGTGCTGCTGGGGCCGTCGGGCTGCGGCAAGTCGACCGTGCTCCGCATGATCGCGGGTCTGGAGGAGATCTCCGAGGGGGAGCTGCTGCTCGACGGCGAGCCCGCGAACCACGTGTCGCCGCGCGAACGCGGCATGGCCATGGTCTTCCAGAACTTCGCGCTCTACCCGAACATGACCAATCGCGCCAACATCGGCTTCCCGCTGAAGCTGGAGAACCCGCGCAGGGACAACAGCGAGCGCGTCGAGGCCACGGCCAGGATGCTCGGCATCGAAAGCGTGCTGGACCGCTACCCCGGCCAGCTCTCCGGCGGCGAGCGCCAGCGGGTCGCGATGGGCCGGGCCATCTCGCGCCATCCCTCCGCCTTCCTGATGGACGAGCCGCTGTCCAACCTGGACGCGAAGCTGCGCAACCACCTGCGGGCCGAGATCTCCCAGCTCACCCGGGAACTGGGCGTCACCACCGTGTACGTCACGCACGACCAGGCCGAGGCGATGTCGCTCGGCGACCGGGTCGCGGTGATGCGCGGCGGGGTGCTCCAGCAGGTCAGCACGCCGCGCGAGGTCTACGCGACACCCGAGAACGTGTTCGTCGCCGCGTTCATCGGCACCCCCAGGATCAATCTGCTCCAGGCCGTCGTCCACGCCCCGCTCGAGGGGCGCATGTCCATCGACCTCGGCCGGCAGCGCCTGCCGCTGCCCGAACCCCTCAGCCCCGACCACCAGTTGCTCCGTATCCAGCAGGGCCGCCGGATCATCGTGGGCCTGCGCTCCGAGGCGGTCCGGATCGCCCCGCCCAGCCATGCCCGCCGGGGCGAGGTCGCGCTCAGCGGCATCGTCGAGCACGTCGAGTACCAGGGGCACGAGGCGCTCGTCCACCTCAACACGGGTTCACAGCCCGCGGTGGTGCCCGATCTGGAGTCGGCCCGCCAGCAGTCGCCCCAGCGCCGCCGCCGCGCATCCGGTGGCGGGATCGGTGTACTGGAACGCCTGAAGCAGCGCGCCACCGGTTCCGTCGCCGTACTCGACAAGCCGGACGCGGAACCGTACGCCGTGCGCAGCCCCGACCGGCCGGCCGTCACGGCGAGCGACCTCGTGGTGCGCACCGGCCCCGACATGCGGCTGCGGGCCGGCGGGCAGGTGCCGCTCCTCGTCGACCTGGCGCATCTGTACGTCTTCGACCACTCGGGGCGCCGGATCTGCCCCCTGCCCAAGGTCATTCCGGGGCTCGACGTGTGACCGCCGGCCGCCGCCGCGCGTGACCTGTGTCTCCAGCCGTTCCCTGGCGCCGAAAAACTAACAGCGCTAGTTTGGGGCCGGGACGGCATCCGTCCGTACGATGCACGGCTACGGCGGCAGGCACAGCAAGCCCGGGAGGAACAGCCATGAAGGCGCATGACGGGATGTACATCGGCGGGGAGTGGCGGCCCGCCGCGGGCCGGGACACGATCGCGGTCGTGAATCCGGCGGACGAGCAGGTCATCGGCCACGTTCCGGCGGGCACCGCCGAGGACGTCGACGCCGCGGTACGCGCCGCACGCGCCGCGTTCCCCGGCTGGGCGGCCACCCCGCCCGCCGAGCGCGCCGCACGGATCGCCGCCCTGCGCGACGTGCTGGCCGCCCGCAAGGACGAGATCGCCGAGACCGTCACCGCGGAACTGGGCTCGCCGCTGCCGCTGTCCCAGATGGTGCACGCGGGCGTACCGGTGCTGGTCGCCGGCTCGTACGCCGAACTGGCCGCCTCCTACTCCTTCGAGGAGAAGCTGGGCAACTCCACCGTCCTGCTGGAGCCCGTCGGGGTCGTCGGGGCGATCACCCCCTGGAACTACCCCCTCCACCAGATCGTCGCCAAGGTCGCCCCCGCGCTCGCGGCGGGCTGCACCGTCGTGCTCAAGCCGGCCGAGGACACCCCGCTCACCGCCCAGCTCTTCGCCGAGGTCACCCAGGAGGCAGGGCTGCCCGCCGGCGTCTTCAACCTGGTCACGGGCCTCGGCCCGGTCGCCGGACAGGCACTCGCCGAGCACGCGGACGTCGACCTCGTCTCCTTCACCGGGTCCACGGCTGTCGGCAGGCGGATCGGCGCCACGGCGGGCGCGGCGGTCAAGCGCGTCGCCCTGGAGCTCGGCGGCAAGTCCGCCAACGTCATCCTTCCCGGCGCCGATCTCGCCAAGGCCGTCAACGTCGGTGTCGCCAACGTGATGTCCAACTCGGGCCAGACGTGCAGCGCGTGGACCCGGATGCTGGTCGACGGCGAGCGGTACGAGGAGGCCGTGGCCCTCGCCGCGGCGGCCGTCGCGAAGTACGTACCCGGGGAGCGGGTCGGCCCCGT
Organism: Streptomyces sp. NPDC056452; assembly: GCF_042796085.1. Lineage (NCBI taxonomy): Bacteria > Bacillati > Actinomycetota > Actinomycetes > Kitasatosporales > Streptomycetaceae > Streptomyces > Streptomyces sp. NPDC056452. The sequence continues at coordinate 93,256 of NZ_JBHTRI010000024.1, read as the reverse complement.
CGTCAACGCCAAGCAGCAGGCCCGGGTGCGCGGATACATCGAGAAGGGCATCGAGGAGGGCGCCCGCCTCGTCGCAGGGGGCCCCGAGGCGCCCAAGGAGCAGGGGTACTACGTCAGCCCCACCGTGTTCGCCGACGTCACGCCCGGTATGACCATCGCGCGGGAGGAGATCTTCGGCCCGGTCCTCTCGATCCTGCGGTACGAGGACGTGGACGACGCCCTGCGGATCGCCAACGACACCGTGTACGGGCTGGCCGGGGCCGTCTGGGCCGCCGACGACGCCGAGGCCGTGGCCTTCGCCCGCCGCATGGACACCGGACAGGTGGACATCAACGGCGGCCGGTTCAACCCGCTGGCGCCGTTCGGCGGTTACAAGCAGTCGGGAGTGGGGCGCGAGCTCGGCCCGCACGGCCTCGCCGAGTACCTGCAGACCAAGTCCCTCCAGTTCTGAGCCCTTCACCGACCGCCAAGGAGTCTGTTCGTGGTCCGCGCCGCTGTACTGCCCGCCGTCGGAGCTCCCCTGGAGATCACCGACATCGAACTCCCCGAGCCCGGTCCCGGCCAGGTGAGCATCTCGCTCGCCGCCGCCGGCGTCTGCCACTCGGACCTGTCCCTGACGAACGGCACCATGCGGCTGCCCGTCCCCGCCGTCCTCGGCCACGAGGGCGCCGGTACGGTCCTGTCCGTCGGTGAAGGGGTGACCGATGTCGCCCCCGGCGACGCGGTCGTCCTCAACTGGGCGCCGTCCTGCGGGAACTGCTTCCACTGCGGCATCGGTGAGGTCTGGCTCTGCGCCGACGCGCTGAAGGGCGCGGCCAACATCCACGCCCGTACGGCCGACGGCACGGAGCTCCACCCGGGCCTGAACGTCGCGGCGTTCGCGCAGGAGACCGTCGTCGCCGCGAACTGCGTACTGCCCGCCCCGGCCGGTATCCCGCTCACCGACGCCGCGCTGCTCGGCTGCGCGGTCCTGACCGGATACGGGGCGGTGCACCACTCCGCCCGGGTCCGCGAGGGCGAGAGCGTCGTCGTGTTCGGGGTCGGCGGGGTCGGCCTCGCCGTCCTGCAGGCCGCGCGGATCGCCGGGGCATCGAAGATCATCGCGGTCGATGTCTCACCGGAGAAGGAGGAGCTCGCCCGCAAGGCGGGTGCCACCGACTACGTCATCGCCTCCGACACCACCCCGCGCGCGATCCGCAAGCTCACCGGCGGCCAGGGCGCGGACGTCGCCGTGGAGTGCGTGGGGCGGCCCGCCACGATCCGCGGGGCCTGGGAGTCCACCCGCCGCGGCGGCCGCACCACGGTCGTCGGCATCGGCGGCAAGGACCAGGTGGTGTCCTTCAACGCCCTGGAGATCTTCCACTGGGGCCGGTCGCTCACGGGCTGTGTGTACGGGAACAGTGACCCGGCACGCGACCTGCCGGTGCTCGCCGAGCACATCCGCGCCGGACGGTTCGACCTCTCCATGCTGGTGACGGAGCGGATCGCCCTGGACGGCATTCCGGCGGCCTTCGAGAACATGATCGCGGGCAAGGGCGGCCGCGCGCTGGTCGTCTTCTAGGAGCTCCCGTACAGCGGCCCGGGTCAGGGGACCCGGGCCGCCGGCTCCTCCCGGGGCTCCGCCCGGCGCGCCCGGGTGCGGGAGACCGCCACCCCGGCCAGACAGAGCAGGCCGCCCGCGACGGTGAGCAGGGCGGGTACCTCGTCGAGCAGCAGCCACGACATCAGCACCACCAGGGCGGGCACCGCGTACGTCGTCGCGCCCATCCGGCCCGCGGTGGTGCGCGCCAGCGCGTAGGCCCAGGTGGTGAAGGCCAGCGCCGTCGGGAAGACGCCCAGGTAGACCATGTTCAGCGTGGCCGAGACCGGCGCGTCGGCCGCCTCGGAGACCAGCACCCCGGCGAACGGCAGACAGGCGACCGTACCGATCAGACAGCCGAACGTGGTGATCTGCAGCGCGGATCCGTGCCGCAGGGCGGGCTTCTGGCTGACCACACCGCCCGCGTACGCCACCGCGGCCACGAGGCAGAGCACCACGCCGAGCACCGAGGAACTCCCGTGCCCGGACATGGAGAGACCGACCACCGCGGCCCCCGCGAACGACACGGCCATGCCCACGAGCAGCCGGCGCGGCAGCCCCTCGCCGAGCAGCCCGGCGCCCAGCAGCGCGATCAGGATCGGGCCGATGTTCACCACCATCGCGGCGGTGCCCGCATCGACCTGCTGCTCACCCCAGTTGAGCGCCACCATGTACAGCCCGAACCACAGCAGCCCCGATCCCACGATGCCCGGCCACGCCGCCCGGGACGGCAGTCCCTCCCGGCGTACGAGCAGGATCGCCCCGAGGGTCAGCGTCCCCGCGAGCAGCCGGCCGAGCGCCAGGGCTCCCGGTGAGTACGCCTCGCCCGCGCTGCGGATGGAGACGAAGGCGGAGGCCCACAGGACCACCGTGGTGCACGCGGCGGCGGGGGCCCGCCAGTCGCGTCCCGGAGAGGTCTGCGCGGCACGGCGCGATGTCGGTGTCGTCGTCATGGGCCCGACAGTAAGCCCGGGACGCTTCGGCACCTACCGAATAGTTCCCGCTTCGATTCCGAGCAGCTCCGACAGGGCACGCTCCCCGTCCGGCGTCGCCTTCACCGCGCGCCCGGACCCGATGCGTACGCACCATCCCGCCTCCAGGGCGTGACCGCACAGCGCGGCCCCGGCGGCCCCCGCCAGGTGCGGGCGGCGCTCCGTCCAGTCCAGGCACTCCCGCACGAGCGGCCGCCGCCCGTCGGGCTCCAGGACGATTCCCAGCGCCTCGAACCAGTCGAGTCCGTCGTCGGTGAGGGCGAACCCGGTGTCCTGGCGCAGCAGCCCCCGGGCGGTCATCGCGTCCGTGACCGTGATGCCGAGCCGCCCGGCGAGATGGTCGTAGCAGGTGCGTCCCCGGGCCAGCGCGCTGCTGATGCCCGCCGCGCGCAGGGTCCGTGGACGCTCCTCGTCCCGGTCGGGCAGGGCGTGGGCCGCCAGTTCCTCGACGAGGCGGGCGGTGCGGCTGCCGGCGAGCCGCACGTAGCGGTGGCGGCCCTGGCGCTCCTGCGTCAGCAGCCCGCCCGCGACGAGCTTCCCCAGGTGCTCGCTCGCCGTCGAGGGGGCAACTCCGGCATGCCGGGCCAGCTCGCCCGCCGTCCAGGCGCGGCCGTCGAGCAGGGCGAGGCAGAAGGCGGCGCGGGTCTCGTCGGCGAGCAGCGAGGCCAGGGCGGCGAGGTGGGAGGCGGCCGGACCGTGCGGTGTCATGCGAGCCATACGGTCCAGGATGCGTCAGCGACCGTTCGGCGCGTGCCGAAGCGTGCCGTTCGGCACGGTCTGCTCGTACTGCAGCGCGAGGCCGTCCAGCAGGGCCCGCAGCCCCGTCTCGAAGGCGCCCTCGTCGACCTGCTGGCGGCGGTCGGCCAGCAGGTGGGCCTGGCCGAGGTGGGGGTAGTCGGCCGGGTCGTACGCCGTCTCGTCGTCGACGAATCCGCGGGCGAAGGAGCCGAGCGCCGAGCCGGTGATGAAGTAGCGCATCAGCGCGCCGATGTAGGTCGCCTGGGCATGGGGCCAGCCGGCCCGCACCATCGCGCCGAAGACGGCGTCGGCGACCCGCAGGCCGGCCGGTCTGCGGCCGGGTCCCTGGGCCAGCACCGGGACGATGTGCGGGTGCGCGGCGAGTGCCGCGCGGTAGGAGACGGCCCAGTCGTGCAGGGCGGCCGGCCAGTCGCGGGGGTCGGCCTCCTCGAACATCGACAGATCGACCTTCGCGGACACGGCGTCGGCCACCGCGTCGAGGATCTCGTCCTTGTTGCGGAAGTGGTTGTAGAGCGAGGGTCCGCTGACCCCCAGCTCGGCCGCGAGCCGGCGGGTCGAGACCGCGTCGAGCCCCTCGGCGTCGACGAGCGCGCTCGCCGCCTCGACGATGCGGTCTCTGCTGAGGAGGGGCTTGCGCGGTCGGGCCATGCGGCACATAGTAGGGCCTGCAAGCATAAAACTAGCAGTGCTAATTAAAAGTGGGGTGTCGCAGGATGAACCTGGAGCTGAGCGAGGAGCAGGCAGCTGTCCGGGAGCTCGCCGAGAACTTCGTCGCACGGGAGATCACCCCGCATGTCGTCGAGTGGGACCGTGCCGAGAGTGTCGACAAGTCGATCGTGAAGAAGCTTGGCTCCCTCGGCTTCCTCGGGCTGACCGTGCCCGAGGAGTACGGCGGCTCGGGCGGTGACCACCTCGCGTACTGCCTGGTGACCGAGGAGCTCGGGCGCGGCGACTCGTCCGTGCGCGGCATCGTGTCCGTCTCGCTCGGCCTGGTCGCCAAGACCATCGCTTCCTGGGGCAGCGAGGAGCAGAAGCAGCAGTGGCTGCCGAGGCTCACCGCCGGTGAGGCCGTGGGCTGCTTCGGCCTCACCGAGCCCGGTACCGGCTCCGACGCGGGGAACCTCACGACGAAGGCCGTGCGCGACGGCGACGACTACGTGATCAACGGCTCCAAGATGTTCATCACCAACGGCACCTGGGCCGATGTGGTGCTGCTCTTCGCCCGCACCAACGACACCCCCGGCCACCGGGGCATCTCCGCCTTCCTGGTGCCGGCCGACAGTCCCGGCCTGACCCGGCGCACCGTCCACGGCAAGCTCGGCCTGCGCGGCCAGGCGACGGCCGAGATCGTGCTGGAGGACGTCCGCGTTCCCGCCGCCACGCTCCTGGGGCCCGAGGGCAAGGGCTTCTCGATCGCCATGTCCGCCCTGGCGAAGGGCCGGATGTCGGTCGCGGCAGGCTGCGTCGGCATCGCGCAGGCCGCCCTCGACGCCGCCGTACGGTACGCGGGCGAGCGCGAGCAGTTCGGCAAGTCCATCGCGAGCTACCAGCTCGTCCAGGAGCTGATCAGTGACATCTCCGTGGACGTCGACGCGGCGCGCATGCTGACCTGGCGCGTCGCCGACCTCGTCGACCGCGGCCAGGACTTCGCCACGGCCGCGTCCACGGCGAAGCTCTTCGCCTCCGAGGCGGCCGTCCGCGCCGCCAACAACGCCCTCCAGGTCTTCGGCGGCTACGGGTACATCGACGAGTACCCGGTCGGCAAGCTGGTCAGGGACGCCCGCGTGATGACCCTCTACGAGGGCACCAGCCAGATCCAGAAGCTGATCATCGGCCGCGCGCTGACGGGTGTCTCCGCCTTCTGAGTGCCGAACTGAGTACGCGGACGGATGTGCTGGACGCCGCCGCGCCGGATGCTGTGCGACATGAGTGAGACAACATCGGTCAAGCAGCAGAGCACCGCCGCCTTCTACGTCCAGGCCGTCCTCTCCTTCGGATTGGCCATGGGCGCGGTGGCCCTCGGTATCTTCTTCCTCGACGCCGACGCCTGGGTGCGCGCCTTCCTCGCCATCGGCGTCCTCTACCTCGTCACTTCGTGCTTCACTCTGGCCAAGGTCATCAGGGACCGTCAGGAGGCGGGGCAGATCATCAGCCGGGTCGACCAGGCCAGGCTGGAGAAGATCCTCGCCGAGCACGACCCCTTCCAGAAGCTCTGACGGTCTCAGCCGCCGACGACCCCTAAGCGCTTGCTCAGGTTCGGGGTATGGTGTTCGTCCTGCAGAGGGAGAGGGGCACGTGACCATGAGCACGGCGGAGCAGACCGACGGCGACGAGACGCCGTGGAGTGAGGTCACGCCCGAGGCGGCCCGGCGACTGCTCGTCGCCGCCGTCGAGGCCTTCGCCGAACGCGGGTATCACGCGACCACCACGCGGGACATCGCGGGGCGGGCCGGGATGAGCCCGGCCGCGCTGTACATCCACTACAAGACGAAGGAAGAGCTGCTCCACCGGATCAGCAGGATCGGTCACGACCGGGCCCTGCTCCTCCTGGAGACGGCTGCCGACAGGGACGGCACGGCGGCCGAGAGGCTCGCCGGCGCCGTACGGGCCTTCGTCCGCTGGCACGCCGAGCGCCACACCACGGCCCGGGTCGTCCAGTACGAACTCGAGGCGCTCGGCGACGAACACCGCGTGGAGATCGTCGAGCTGCGCAGGAAGAGCGATGCCGCGGTGCGCCGGATCATCAGCGACGGCGTCCGGGCGGGGGAGTTCGACGTCCCCGACGTCCCGGGCACCACGCTGGCCGTGCTCTCGCTCTGCATCGACGTGGCCCGCTGGTTCAACGCGCAGGGGAGCCGGACGCCCGACGAGGTCGGCACGCTCTACGCCGACCTCGTCCTGCGGATGGTGGGGGCGCAGAAGTAGCGCCCGTGCGCCGGGCCGGCCCGAGGGCCCGCCCGGCGTACGGGTACGGCTCAGAAGTAGAAGCGCGAAACCGCCTCGGCGACGCAGGCCGGCTTGTCGCCGCCCTCGCGCTCGATGGTGACGAGGGTGGTCACCTGCACACCGCCGCCCACCTCCTCGACGCTCTTGAGCACACCCGTCGCGCGCAGCCGCGAACCCACCGGCACGGTCGAGGGGAAGCGGACCTTGTTGCTGCCGTAGTTGATGCCCATCTTCACTCCCTCGACCCGCATGATCTGCGGTACGAACGCGGGCAGCAGCGAGAGCGTCAGATAGCCGTGGGCGATCGTCGTGCCGAAGGGTCCTGCGGCGGCACGCTGCGGATCCACATGGATCCACTGGTGGTCACCGGTGGCCTCGGCGAACTGGTCGATCCTCTTCTGCTCGATCTCCAGCCACTCGCTGTGACCGAGCTCCTGGCCCACCCCGTCCCGCAGCTCCTGTGCGGACGTGAAGATCTTCGGCTCTGCCATGTTCCTGGTCCCTGCCTTCCGGCTGTCTGCCGTCGTCCCCGAACGAATGTCTAAGCGCTTGCTCAGCATGGTTGGGCGGTGCGTCCCTGTCAACGACGGACCGGCCAGGTTTTCGAAGCGGGCGGCAGGGTTCGAGGAGGGACCAGTAGGGTTCGGGGAGTGCCACAGATCCCGCAGACACTTCACGAACTCACGGTCGGCCAGCTATCCGCACGCAGCGGCGCCGCCGTGTCGGCCCTGCACTTCTACGAGTCCAAGGGCCTGATCACCAGCAGCCGCACCAGCGGCAACCAGCGTCGCTACACCAGGGACGCCCTGCGCCGGGTCGCCTTCGTACGCGCGGCGCAGCGGGTCGGTATCCCGCTCGCCACCATCAGGCAGGCGCTCGCCGAGCTTCCGGAGGAACGCACGCCGAACCGGGAGGACTGGGCGCGGCTGTCCGAGGCGTGGCGCTCGGAGCTGGATGAGCGCATCAAGCAGCTGGGGCGGCTGCGGGACCATCTCACCGACTGCATCGGCTGCGGATGCCTGTCGCTGGAGACGTGTGTGCTGTCCAACCCCGACGATGTGTCCGGCGAACGGATCACGGGGTCGCGCCTGATGCCCGAGCGCAAGGCGGCGGACAACTAATAGGGGTCCTGGCCCTGCCGGCTCGGGACGTGGACGACGCGGGGTGCGCACAGGCGGGCGCCCCCCGCGCGCTTCAGGCCGCCGACGCCAGATCCCTCGGCCGCATCCCCCTGGCCCTGGCCAGTGCTCCCGGGGTCAGTACGGGACGGGGAACGACGATGCCGCACCCCGTGCAGACCGGGCCCGACCACGGTTCCCGGTCCAGGTCCTGCCGCCAGACGATTCCGGTCCCCGTGCAGACCGGGCAGGCGGCGCCCGGCTCCGCGCTCAGGGCGGCGATCAGGCGCCCCAGCACGTCGGCGAGCGGTGCGGCGGGATGGACCCCCGGGTTGTCGCACGGGGCGATGCCGTTGCCGCCCCAGGTCCGTCGGTGCCAGTCGTCGAACGCGCCAGGCCGGCGCAGTCCGTCGTGCTTCTCGCGGCGCCGCCGTTCGGCGAACCCCGTCTCGTACGCGAGCCAGACGTCCCGCGCCTCCTCCAGCTCCTCCAGCGCACCGATCAGGCGCACCGGGTCGGGAGCCCGGTCCTCGGGTTCGATCCCGTGCCGGGCGCACAGGTGATCCCAGGTGGCCCGGTGGCCGTAAGGGGCGAATCGCTCCAGGCATTTGCGCAGCGAGTACCGCCGCAAAGCCAGATCGCCCCGCGGATCGCGGACCTGTCTCGCAAGACTCCGGAAACCGGCCATGACACTGCCACCTCCGTCGGTCGTACTTCGGCGTCAAGGGATGGACGTACGACTGCCCGTTTCGGCTCCATCGAAAGGTGAAATGTGTCCACTACCTGAGATGGCCCATGTGGGCGGCGTGGCGACGGGTGTGGTGATTCGGAAAAAGTGACTGATGTTCATCTTACTGACGGGGTGTACCGCCAGTAACCTCCGGCGCATCGGCCATCCGGAGGAGCACGCATGCCCCCACGCACCCGCACGCTCAGAGCCGCCACAGTCGCGGCCGTTCTCGCCCTCGGTACGTCCCTGCTCGCCTCGGCCCCCCCGGCCGGCGCGGCCGAGCCGGAACACGTTGCTGTCGCCGATCACTGCCAGGGGCAGTGCGCCGACATCCTGCCACCCGGCGAGAACGGCAACGCCACCCTCGTCGAGATCCTCGGCAACAAGGCGTTCGGCACGCACCCGGCTCACAGCGACGACCAGCTCGACCGCTACAACGGCCTGGTGGCGGGGCATACGAGCCTCACCGACCAGAAACTGACCGACTTCTTCAACGACGCCTCCTTCGGGGTCGCCGCCGACCAGGTCGAGTCCGTCACGAAGCCGCGCGAGGACGTCACCATCACGCGCGACAAGAAGAGCGGCGTTCCGCACATCAAGGGCACCACCCGCTACGGCACCGAGTTCGGTGCCGGGTTCGCCGCCGGACAGGACCGCCTCTGGCTGATGGACCTCTTCCGGCACATCGGGCGCGGTGAGCTGACCTCGTTCGCCGGCGGAGCGCTCGCCAACCAGGGCCTGGAACAGCAGTTCTGGCCGCAGGCCCCGTACACCGAGGCGGACCTGGAGGCCCAGGTCGAATGGATCAGGACCACCGAGGGCCCACGCGGTGAGCAGGCGATGGCCGACGCCCAGGCCTACATCGACGGCATCAACGCCTACCGGGTGAAGTCGAAGAACGGCCGCTACTTCCCGGGCGAGTACGTCCTCACCGGAAAGATCGACTCGATCACCAACATAGGCGAGATCCAGCCGTTCAAACTGACCGACCTGATCTCCATCGCGTCGGTCGTCGGCGGACAGTTCGGCGGGGGAGGAGGCGGTGAGGTGCAGGCCGCGCTCTCGCTGCTCGCCGCCCAGCAGAAGTACGGCGTCGAGGAGGGGACCAGGGTCTGGGAGTCGTTCCGCCAGCGCAACGACCCCGAGGCCGTCCTCACCGTCCACGACGGCACCTCGTTCCCGTACGCGGGCAAGCCCGACCAGGCCCGCGGCACCGCACTTCCCGACGCGGGCTCCGTCACACCCGAACCCCTGATCTACGACCGCACGGGCTCGGCGGGCACCAATGCGAAGGCCCCGGTCAAGGCGCCGACCGCACTCAAGCCGCTGCAGGGCATGTACGACGACGGCGTCATCCCGGAGGGATCGCTGCCCGGAACCGGCAGCGGCGCCCAGAAGCGCGGCATGTCCAACGCCCTCCTGGTGTCCGGCCGTCACACCGCGAGCGGCAACCCGATCGCCGTGATGGGCCCCCAGACCGGCTACTTCGCCCCCCAGCTGATGATGCTCCAGGAGCTCCAGGGCCCCGGCATCAGCGCCCGCGGCGTCTCCTTCGCCGGCGTCGGCATGTACATCCAGATGGGCCGCGGCCAGGACTACGCCTGGAGCGCCACATCGGCCGCCCAGGACATCACCGACACGTACGCCATCGAGCTCTGCGAACCGGACGGCTCCACGCCCTCCAAGGACTCCACGCACTACCGCGACAACGGCGCCTGCGCCCCGATGGAGAAGCTGGAGCGCACCAACTCCTGGAAGCCCACGGTCGCCGACTCCACCGCCAAGGGCTCCTACCGGATGCAGGTCTGGCGCACGGACTACGGCATCGTCACCCACCGCGCCACGGTGGGCGGCAAGCCGGTCGCGTACACCTCGCTGCGCACCACCTACCGCCACGAAGCCGACTCGATCATCGGCTTCCAGCTCTTCAACGACCCGGCGTACATCACCGACGCGGCCTCCTTCCAGCAGGCGGCCCATCACATCGACTACGCCTTCAACTGGTTCTACGCGGACTCGCGCACCGCAGCCTTCTACAACAGCGGCATGAACCCCGTGCGCGCGGCCGGAGTCGACCCGGCGCTGCCGGTCAAGGCCGAGAAGGCGTACGAGTGGCAGGGCTACGACCCGGCCGCCAACACCAGCGACTACACCCCGTTCGCCGAGCACCCGCAGTCCAGCGGACAGGACTACTACATCTCCTGGAACAACCGCCAGGCCAAGGACTACGCCACCGCCGCGTTCGGCTTCGGCGCGGTGCACCGGGGCGACCTGCTCGACGACAGGGTGGCGAAACTGGTCGAGGACGGCGGAGTGACCCGCGCCTCCCTCACCCGCGCCATGGCGGAGGCGGCCGTCACGGACCTGCGGGGCGAGCAGCTGCTGCCCGAGCTCCTGAAGGTGCTGCGCTCCCAGCCGGTCACCGATCCCGCGCTCAACGCGGTGGTGCAGCAGCTGGACTCATGGCGCGCGGCGGGTTCACAGCGCAAGGAGACCACTCAGGGATCACACACGTACACGCACGCGGACGCGGTACGGATCATGGACGCCTGGTGGCCGAAACTGGTCGAGGCCGAGTTCCGGCCCGGTCTGGGTGACGGCCTCTACACGGCGCTGACCGCGAACCTGGCCACGGACGAGTCACCGGCCGCGAGCCACGGGCCGAGCGGGGCGCACAGCGGCTCCGCGTTCCAGTACGGCTGGTGGGGATTCGCCGACAAGGACCTGCGACAGGTCCTCGGACAGCCCGTCAAGGGACCGCTGGCGAAGACGTACTGCGGCAACGGCGACCTGAGCACCTGCCGCCAGGCACTGCTCACCACGCTGAAGCAGGCGGCTGCCGAGCCCGCGACGGCGGTCTACCCCGGGGACGACAGCTGCGGGGCGGGTGAGCAGTGGTGCACCGACGCGATCGTCCACCGCGCGCTCGGCGGGATCACGCACAAAACGATCCACTGGCAGAACCGGCCGACGTACCAGCAGGTCGTGGAGTTCCCTTCCCACCGCTGACCTGGACTCCTCGAGCGCCGGACGGGCATGTCGAGCCCGTCCGGCGGTCGAGGGCACGGCAGGTGCCTTCGGCACTCACCGGTACTGGAGATACCTCTTGCGCGTGGCCCGGAACGCCGCCAGATCGGCGCTCCACGCCCCCACCACCTCATCGGTGTCCGCGCCGGCGTCGATCATCGTGCGGACCCGCGTGTTGCCCGTGAGCTTGTCGATCCAGTTGTCCGGGCGCCACGCGAACCCGCTCCACGTCCGCTTCGCCGACACCAGCAGCGCGATGCCGGTGCGTACCGGGTCGAAGACGTCCCGGTCCTGGACGTGCACCTGGACCCCGCCCACCGTCTTCCCCTGGAACTTGGAGAACGTCGGCGCGAAGTACGCCTCACGGAAGGCCACCCCGGGCAGCTCCAGCGCGTTCGCCGCCGCCGCCCACCGGTGGTCGATCCCCTCCGCCCCGAGCAGTTCGAACGGCCGGGTCGTGCCCCGCCCCTCGGAGAGGTTCGTTCCCTCGAACAGGCATGTCCCCGAGTAGACCAGCGCCGTCTCCGGCGTCGGCATGTTGGGGCTCGGGGGCACCCACGGCAGCCCCGTCACGTCGAAGAAGTCGGAACGCTTCCACCCCGACATCTTCACGATGTCCAGCTCGACCGGGCGCGCCGCGAGGAACTCCGCGTTGAAGAGCAGCGCCAGCTCGGCGACCGTCATCCCGTGCGCCTGGGAGATCTCCCTGCGCCCCACGAACGTCGCGAAGGCCGGGTCGAGCACCGGTCCCAGCGCCGCCCGCCCGGTCACCGGGTTCGGCCGGTCGAGGACGACGAACCGCTTGCCGGCGAGAGCCGCCGCCTCCATGCAGTCGTAAAGGGTCCAGATGTACGTGTAGAAGCGGGCGCCCGCGTCCTGGATGTCGAAGACGACCGTGTCCACGCCGGAGGCCGTGAAGACGTCCGCGAGCGGCTGCCCGCTCTTGAGGTAGGTGTCGTAGACCGGCAGCCCCGTCGCCGGGTCGTCGTAGCGTCCCTCCGAGCCGCCCGCCTGCGCGGTCCCGCGGAAGCCGTGCTCCGGTCCGAAGACCGCGGTCAGATTCACCCGCTCGTCCGGGTGCATCACATCGACGATGTGCCGTACGTCCGCCGTGATCCCGGTCGGATTGGTGACGACACCGACCTTCTCGCCCGCCAGAGTCCGGTACCCGTCGGCGGCCAGCCGTTCGAAGCCGGTACGGACCCCGGTGCGCCCGGCACCGTGCCCCCGGCCTGCGGCCGAGGCCGTTCCGGGCCCGGCCGCGGTGGCCGCGACAGCACCCATCGCTCCGCCGACGGCCAGCAAACCACGTCTGGACAGGGTCATTCCGCTACCTCCATGATCGCGCCGACTGTCATGGCCACGCACGCTAGCGCGGGCCCGGGCCGCACGGAACGGCCCTGACTGGGCAGATTCCCAGTCCTGCCCGGGACCCCTTCCCTGATCACATACCGACTGGTTAGTCTGCCGGGGAAGACGGCTGAGAGAGGCGGGACCGATGAGTACGGTGCAGGGCGCTGGCGTAGTGGTGACCGGAGCCGGAGGCGGCATCGGAGCCGCTCTGGCCCGCAGATTCGCCTCGGAGGGTGCACGGGTCGTCGTCAACGATCTCGACATCGACCGGATCAAGGCGCTCGCCGAGGAGATCGGCGCGACGGCCGTCGCAGGTGACGCCTCGGGGATCGTGGACGCGGCCCGGGACGCACTCGACGGCACGGTGGACATCTACTGCGCCAACGCGGGCCTGGCATCCGGCGGCGACGCCTTCGCCGACGAGGACGTCTGGGCAGCGGCCTGGGACGTCAACGTGATGTCCCACGTCCGCGCGGCCAGGGCACTGCTGCCGGACTGGCTGGAGCGCGGCAGCGGCCGTTTCGTCTCCACCGCGTCCGCGGCCGGTCTGCTGACGATGATCGGCGCGGCCCCGTACAGCGTCACCAAGCACGGCGCGGTGGCCTTCGCCGAGTGGCTCGCGCTCACCTACCGCCACCGCGGCATCAAGGTCCACACGATCTGTCCGCAGGGCGTGCGTACGGACATGCTCACCGCGGCGGGCTCCGCGGGCGATCTCGTACTCGCCCCCACCGCCATCGAGCCTGAGGCCGTCGCCGACGCCCTGTTCGACGCCATGGAGCAGGACCGCTTCCTGGTCCTGCCGCACCCGGAGGTGGCCGGGTACTACCGGGCCCGCGCCAAGGACCCCGACCACTGGATCGGCAGCATGAACCACCTGCAGCAGAAGTGGGAGGAGGCCGGCGCATGACCGAGTCCATCTACGCGGCAAAGCCCTGGACCGCCCTGCTCAGCGAGGCCCAGCGGGCCCCCGTCCACCCGGCCGAGACCCTGGTGCACGCCTTCCGCGCCGCTGCCGCACGGGCTCCCGAGCACCCCGCCCTCGCCTACTTCGACGGCCGCCTCGGCTACCGCGAGACCGATGAGCTCTCCGACTCCGTGGCCGGGCACCTCGCCGCCGAGGGGCTGCGGCGCGGCGACCGGGTGGCGATCATGCTGCAGAACACCCCGCACTTCGTCCTCGCGCTGCTGGGTGCCTGGAAGGCCGGCGCGACCGTCGTCCCGCTGAACCCGATGTACAAGTCCGGCGAGGTCGGCCACGTACTGAAGGACGCGGCGGTGACCGCGCTGATCTGCTCCGACCGGGCCTGGGAGTCCTATCTGCGGGACACCGCGGAGGCCGCGCCCAGCGTGAAGATCGCCGTCACCGCCTGCGAGCGCGACCTCCAGACGGCCGACGACCCCCGGGTGCTCGGCTTCGAGCGGCTCCCCGCCCCCGGCCCCGACGACTGGGCGGCGGACCTGGTGGCCGTGGCCCGCCGGGGACTCGCCGCCCCCGAGGGCACCGAGCTCACCGCAGCCGACGTGGCGCTGATCAGCTACACCTCCGGGACGAGCGGCACCCCCAAGGGCGCCATGAACTCCCACGCCAACATCATGGTCAACGCGGAGCGGCAGCGGACCGGCCACCCCATCGCCGAGGGTGCCGCCTACTTCGCGCTCGCCCCGCTCTTCCACATCACCGGCATGGTGTGCCAGCTCGCCGCCTGCATCGCCAACGCGGGCACCCTGGTGCTCGCCTACCGCTTCGAGGCGAGCGTCGTCCTGGAGGCCTTCGCCGAGCACCGCCCCGCCTACACCGTCGGCCCCTCGACCGCCTTCATGGCGCTCGCCGCGCACCCCGGGGTCACCCGCGAGCACTTCGCCTCCTTCGAGGTGATCTCCTCGGGCGGTGCGCCGCTGCCGCCCGCGCTCGTGGAGAAGTTCCGCGACGGCTTCGGCCCGTACATCCGCAACGGCTACGGCCTCACCGAGTGCACGGCGCCCTGCGCCGCCGTGCCGCCGGAGCACGAGGCCCCCGTCGACCCGGTGTCCGGGACCCTGTCCGTCGGCATTCCCGGACCCGACACGCTGGTCAGGATCATCGACGAGAACGGCGACGACGTCCCCTTCGGCGAACAGGGCGAGATAGCCGTACGCGGGCCGCAGGTCGTCTCCGGGTACTGGAACCTCCCCGAGGCGACCGAGGCCGCCTTCCCCGACGGGGAACTGCGCACCGGCGACATCGGCTTCATGGACGCGGCGGGCTGGCTCTACGTCGTCGACCGCAAGAAGGACATGATCAACGCCTCCGGCTTCAAGGTCTGGCCCCGTGAGGTCGAGGACGTCCTCTACACCCACCCCGCGGTACGCGAGGCGGCCGTCGTGGGCGTCCCCGACACCTACCGCGGGGAGACCGTCCGGGCCTACGTCAGCCTGCGTCCGGGGGCCGAGACGGAGCCCGGCGAGCTGAGCGCGTACTGCAAGGAAAGGCTCGCCGCGTACAAGTACCCGCGCGAAGTGGAGATCCTGACGGAACTCCCGAAGACCGCAAGTGGGAAGATCCTCAGGCGGGAACTGCGTTCTCCCCGGTAGAACACCTCACGCACAGACGAAAGGGCAGGTGGCGGCAATGGCCAAGGCGACGGACGGGGACGGTACGCCCGTCCCTCAACGGCTGCTTGCCGCCGCCACCCGGCTCTTCGCCGAGCGTGGCTACGACCGCACCTCGGTCCAGGAGATCGTCGAGGCGGCGGGCGTCACCAAGGGCGCCCTCTACCACTATTTCGGCTCCAAGGAGGACCTCCTCCAGGAGGTCTACGCCCGGGTGCTGCGGCTCCAGCAGGAGCGGCTCGACGCGTACGCGAACGCCGAGGCCCCGATCGAGCAGCGGCTGCGCGACGCGGCGGCGGACGTGGTCGTCACGACCATCGAGAACCTCGACGACGCCTCGATCTTCTTCCGCTCGATGCACCACCTGAGCCCGGAGAAGAACAAGCAGGTACGGATGGAGCGGCGCCGCTACCACGAGGGGTTCCGGGCGCTCGTCGAGGAGGGGCAGCGCAGCGGGGTGTTCTCCTCGGCGACCCCGGCCGACCTGGTGGTCGACTACCACTTCGGTTCGGTCCACCACCTGTCCACGTGGTACAGCCCGGACGGCCCCCTCAGCCAGCAGGAGGTCGCCGACCACCTGGCCGACCTGCTGCTGAGGGCGCTGCGCCCCTGACGGCCGAAGCCGCCGGACGCGGCGGGCCGGCCGACCCGGCGCTGCCGGAGGCCGTCAGCCGGCGGCAGCCCACCGAGGGACCGTCGGCAGCACCCTCTCGGCGACGCCGAGCAGCACCGCGTCGTCCGGCGTCATGCCGTCCGTGCGCCACACCGCCACCTCGAAGGACCCGCCGCTGTCCTTAGCGTCCTGGGCGACGCTGAGGACGCGGGCCGGAGCGCCGGGACCGCTCTCGGAGTCGCTGCCGTCGAGGCGGAAACTGATGCTGATGGTGCGCTGCGAGTAGATGACCGCCGGGCGCCCCAGAAAGGTCTGCTGCCGTGCGTCGGCGCCCAGGAGCGTGGCGGACCCGTCCACCGGAAGACCGTCGTAGGTGGCCGACAGCGTCACGGTGTAGGTCCCGAACTCGACCTGGGCCGAGGGGGTGTCGATCTCCTTCGCGCCGGACAGGTCGAGGGAGCCGCCGTTGCCGCTGGCCGACTTCACGGTCTCCCCGGGCGTCCCCAGCACATCGGCCAGACCGGGACGGTTCAGCGCCTCGCACAGCTGCGCCCCGGAGACACGCCAGGGCGCCTTTCCGGGCTTCCCCGTCGCCTTCTCGGGCTCCCCGCCCGAGCAGGTGACAGGCGGCGGGACGCTGTCCGCGGACGACGTCTCCTGGATCGTCCACAGTCCGGCCGCCAGTGCCCCGACCAGCGCCACGGCCATGACGGCCTGCCCCCATGCGCCCGCGCCCTTCGTGGGTGCGCCTGTTACGTCTGCCATGTCCCCCGCCTGTCATGATCACCCCATATGTGCCCGGGGACCTTATCCCGTGATCATCGGGTGGGCAAGCGGGATCGGTGTCGGTGCGGCGCCAACTCCGCTCCTGCGCACGGCGATCGGCATCGACCCCGTCGGCGCGACGGGGTTCTTCCGCTCCCGTGCGGCAGCCCGCCCGCCGTCTCTGTCCGTTGAGCGAACAGGGCTGTCCGGATTCAGCTCTTGACGGTACGC
The DNA here is from genome assembly GCF_042796085.1 of Streptomyces sp. NPDC056452. Taxonomy (NCBI): domain Bacteria; kingdom Bacillati; phylum Actinomycetota; class Actinomycetes; order Kitasatosporales; family Streptomycetaceae; genus Streptomyces; species Streptomyces sp. NPDC056452. Next base: position 76,551 of record NZ_JBHTRI010000024.1, on the reverse strand, counting down.
GGCCATCTCGCTGACCATCGGTCACGCACATCGCACCGCCAGCTCCAGGCCCCGGCCGTGCACGGCCGGGTACCCCCCGCACGTTCCGTCAGTCCCCGAACGGAATCCGGAGCCTTCGATGAGCCCAGCCAGATACAGATCCGTGTCCGCATCCGCCCTCGCCGTCGCGGCCCTGCTCGCGACGGCGGCCCCCGCGGTACAGGCGGCCCCCGCCTCCTCCGCGGCGGCCGCCCCTTCTGCGGTGGCCGCGGCGCCCGACATACCCCTCGCCAACGTCAAGGCGCACCTCACCCAGCTCCAGTCGATCGCCACCGCCAACGGCGGCAACCGGGCCCACGGCCGGACCGGCTACAAGGCGTCCATCGACTATGTGAAGGCCAAGCTGGACGCGGCCGGATACACCACGGCACTCCAGCAGTTCACCTCCGGCGGAGCCACCGGGTACAACCTCGTCGCCGACTGGCCGGGAGGGGATCCGAACCAGGTCCTCATGGCCGGCTCCCACCTCGACTCGGTGACCTCCGGCGCGGGGATCAACGACAACGGCTCCGGCTCTGCGGCCGTGCTGGAAACCGCCCTCGCCGTCTCCCGGGCGCAGCTCGCACCCGACAAGCACCTGCGCTTCGCCTGGTGGGGTGCCGAGGAGCTGGGGCTCGTCGGCTCGAAGTACTACGTGAACAACCTCGCCGCCACCGAGCGTGCCAAGCTCGACGGATACCTCAACTTCGACATGATCGGCTCGCCCAACGCCGGCTACTTCGTCTACGACGACGACCCGGTCATCGAGCAGACCTTCAAGAGCTACTTCGCCGGCCTCTCGGTGCCCACCGAGATAGAGACCGAGGGCGACGGCCGCTCCGACCACGCCCCGTTCAAGAGCGCGGGCGTGCCCGTCGGCGGCCTGTTCACCGGAGCGAGCAACACGAAGAGCAGCGCCCAGGCCCAGAAGTGGGGCGGCACCGCGGGGCAGTCCTTCGACCGCTGCTACCACTCGTCCTGCGACACCACGGCCAACATCAACGACACGGCCCTGGACCGCAACAGCGACGCGGTGGCCCACGCGATCTGGACCCTCTCCGCAGGCACCGTCGAACCGCCCACGGGCGAGGGCGTGTTCACCAGCACCACCGATGTCGCCGTGCCGGACGCCGGGGCCGCCGTGACCTCCCCCATCGCGGTCACCGGACGGACCGGCTTCGCCCCCACCGCACTTCAGGTGGGCGTGGACATCAAGCACACCTGGCGCGGTGACCTCGTCGTCGATCTGCTCGCGCCGGACGGCACCGCGTACCGGCTGAAGAGCGCGAGCAGCAGCGACTCGGCCGACAACGTGATCGCGACCTACACCGTCAACGCGTCGAGCGAGACCGCGAACGGCACCTGGAAGCTCCAGGTGCGGGACACGGCCTCGCAGGACACCGGCTACATCGACAGCTGGAAGCTCACCTTCTGAACTCCTTCGGCGGTGCGGTCAGTAGGAGCGGGCCGCACCGCCGTCGGTCAGAGGCCGGAGCCCGTACCCGGGACCTCAGAACTCAGAGGTACTTCTTGATCTCGCGCCGGGCGAGCGACCGCTGGTGCACCTCGTCAGGCCCGTCCGCCAGCCGCAGGGTCCGTGCCGAGGCCCACAGTTCGGCCAGCGGGAAGTCCTGGCTCACACCGCCGGCGCCGTACACCTGCACCGCCTGGTCGAGAATCCCGACGACCGCGCGCGGCGTGGCGATCTTGATCGACTGGATCTCGGTGTGCGCCCCGCGGTTGCCCACCGTGTCCATCAGCCAGGCCGTCTTCAGGACGAGCAGCCGCAGCTGCTCCACGGTCACCCGGGCGTCCGCGATCCAGTTCTGCACGACGCCCTGCTGGGCGAGCGGCTTACCGAAGGCCGTACGGGACACGGCCCGCCTGCACATCAGCTCGATCGCGCGCTCGGCCATCCCGATCAGCCGCATGCAGTGGTGGATACGGCCCGGCCCAAGCCGCGCCTGGGCGATGGCGAAGCCGCCGCCCTCCTCGCCGATCAGATTCGCGGCGGGCACCCGCACATCCGTGAATACGACCTCGGCGTGGCCGCCATGGGAGTGGTCCTCGTAGCCGTACACCTGCATCGCACGGCGCACCTCCAGGCCGGGGGTGTCGCGCGGGACGAGGATCATGGACTGCTGGCGGCGGATGTCCTCGCCGTCCGGGTCGGTCTTGCCCATCACGATGAAGACGGCGCAGTCCGGGTTCATCGCCCCGGAGATGTACCACTTGCGCCCGTTGATGACGTAGTCATCGCCCTCCCGCGCGATCCGCGTCTCGATGTTCGTCGCGTCCGACGAGGCCACCTCGGGCTCCGTCATCGCGAACGCCGAGCGGATCTCGCCGGCGAGCAGCGGCTCCAGCCACTGCTTCTTCTGCTCGTCCGTGGCGAACTGGAAGAGCACCTCCATGTTCCCGGTGTCCGGGGCTGCGCAGTTCAGCGCGGTCGGGGCCAGATGCGGGCTGCGGCCGGTGATCTCGGCGAGCGGGGCGTACTGGAGGTTCGTCAGCCCGGCACCGTACTCCGCGTCGGGGAGGAAGAGGTTCCACAGGCCCTGCCTGCGCGCCTCCGCCTTGAGGTCCTCCACGACCTGCGGGGTGTCCCACGGCGAGGCGAGCCGGGCGCGCTGCTCCTCCGCGACCGCCTCGGCCGGGTACACGTGCTCGTCCATGAAGGCCAGCAGTTTCGTGCGCAGCTCTTCGGTACGGGCGTCGAATGCGAAGTCCATGGGTGATCAGCCTTCCTGGAGGGTGGTGAGGCCGTGCGCGATGAAGACGGGGACGAGGTCGCCGATGCGGTCGAAGCCGGGGCCGACGGTCTGGCCGAGGGTGTAGCGGTAGTGGATGCCCTCGAGGATCACGGCGAGCTTGAACCAGGCGAAGGCCGTGTACCAGGAGATGCCGGAGGTGTCCCGGCCGGAGCGGGCCGCGTAGCGCTCGATCAGCTCGGCGGGAGTGGGGTGGCCGGCCGCGCCGCTGGTGGTGGACACCGGGGAGGCGGGCAGGTCGAGGTCGGAGCTGTACATCACGAGCAGGCCGAGGTCGGTCAGCGGGTCGCCGAGCGTGGACATCTCCCAGTCCAGGACGGCCTTGATCCGGTCGTCCTCCCCGATCAGCACGTTGTCCAGGCGGTAGTCGCCGTGCACGACGGTGGGTGCGGGGGAGGCGGGCAGCGCCCGGCCGAGCGCGGCGTGCAGCTCGTCGATGCCGGCCAGCTCACGGTTGCGGGACGCGTCCAGCTGCTTGCCCCAGCGCCGCAGCTGGCGGTCCAGGAAGCCCTCGGGGCGCCCGAAGTCGCCGAGACCGACGGCCTCCGGGTCCACGGCGTGCAGATCGACAAGGGTGTCGACCAGTCCGAGGACGGCGGCCCGCGTGCGCTCGGGGCCGAGGGGGGCGAGCTGCTCGGCGGTGCGGTACGGGGTTCCCTCGACGTACTCCATGACGTAGAACGACGCGCCGATGACCGACTCGTCCTCGCACAGCAGCACCGGCTCGGGCACCGGTACGGCGGTCGGGTGCAGGGCGCTGATCACCCGGTGCTCGCGCTTCATGTCGTGCGCGGTGGCCAGCACGTGGCCCAGCGGCGGTCTGCGGACGACCCACTGCCCCGTACCGTCGGTGACGATGTAGGTCAGGTTGGAGCGTCCGCCCTCGATCAGCCGGCCTTCGAGCGGTCCGTTCACCAGCCCGGGCCGCTCGCGGTCGAGGAACCCACGCAGCAGGTCGAGGTCGAGACCTGGCGGATGGACTGGGCTCATGGTGCGCACCTCCGGGACGGTTGAACGATCGGGACCATGATGCCGACCAGTCGGTATGTCGTCCAGTGAACTCCCGGAATCAAGTGGACGATCTTGGCCCCCGGTCTGGCATTCAGTCGTATCCCTGAATAGGGTTCACGTATGGATACAGCATTGTTGATCGACGACGTCCGGCTGACCCCGATCCTCATCGCCGATCCGCCGCTGCTGAACACCCAGGGCGTCCACCAGCCGTACACCCCGCGGCTCATCGTGGAGGTCGTCACACGCGGCGGTGTGACGGGAATCGGGGAGACCTACGGCGACGGCACCTACCTCGAACTGGCCGAGCCGCTGGCCCGGGCCCTCCCCGGCCGCCCGGTCAGCGACCTGAACGGCCTCTTCGCCCTGGCCGACGAGGTGTGCGGCGACTCACGCGCCGCCGACGGGCGGGTCGACGCGGGCGGGCTGCGGGGCGTGCAGACCGCCGACAAGCTGCGGCTCTCCGTCGTCTCCGGGTTCGAGGTCGCCTGCCTGGACGCGCTCGGAAAGACCCTCGGCCTGCCCGTGCACGCCCTGCTCGGCGGCAAGGTCCGCGACAGCGTCGAGTACAGCGCGTACCTCTTCTACCGGTGGGCCGCCCACCCCGCGGGCGGCGAACAGGACGACTGGGGCGCGGCCCTCGACCCCGCCGGAGTCGTCGCCCAGGCACAGCGCTTCTCCCGCGAGCACGGGTTCACCTCCTTCAAGCTCAAGGGAGGGGTCTTCGAGCCCGACCAGGAGATCGCCGCGGTCCGGGCGCTCGCCGAGGCCTTCCCGGGGCAGCCGCTGAGGCTGGACCCCAACGGCGCCTGGTCCGTGGAGACCTCGCTGTACGTCGCCGATCGACTCAAGGGCGTACTCGAATACCTGGAGGACCCGGCGAGCGGTACAGCGGCGATGGCGGAGGTCTCCGCCGGGACGGACCTCCCGCTCGCCACGAACATGTGCGTCACCACCCTCGCGGAAGTCCCCGAGGCCTTCGCCCGCGACGCGGTCCAGGTGATCCTCTCCGACCACCACTACTGGGGCGGACTGCACCGCACCCGTGAACTGGCCGGGATCTGCCGCACCTTCGGCGTCGGACTCTCCATGCACTCCAACACCCACCTCGGCATCAGCCTCGCCGCGATGACCCACGTCGCCGCCACCGTGCCCAACCTCGACTACGCCTGCGACAGCCACTACCCCTGGCAGACCGAGGACGTCATCACCACCCGCCACACCTTCGAGGGCGGACACCTCGCCGTCTCCGACGCCCCCGGACTCGGAGTCGAACTGGACCGCGACCGGCTGGCCGCGCTCCACCGGCGCTGGCTCGACGACGACGGCACGATGCGCGCACGCGACGACGCGGCGGCGATGCGCAAGGCCGACCCCGAGTGGGTGACCCCGCCGATCCCGCGCTGGTGAGGCTCTAGGGCCTCCCAGCCCTGCGCCGCCACGAACGCGTCCCCGTACCGGGCCGGTCACCGTCCCCCTGTGCGGGGACGACGAGCAGGCCCTGGCGGCGGTACGGGGTCCTGGTGCGGGCCCTGGGATGCGTACCGCCGACCGTGGGCGGGCTCGACCGGGCCGGGTATCTCGAGACGACGACCGCCCTTCTCATCGGGCTCCGGCACTCCGGTGATGCCCCCCGCACCCTGCTGCCGCCCTTCCGCGCCTTCACAGCCTGAGTTGCGGGGACCCTGACCTGCGCCGATCGTCGGAGGATGAAGGCGATCAGCTACAGCAGCTACGGTCCGGCCGATGTCCTGGAGTACGGCGACCGGCCCGACCCCAAGGTCGGCCCCGACTCGGTCCTGGTGAAGGTGCGGGCCGCGGCCGTCAACCCGGTCGACTGGAAGGCGCGCCAGGGCTACCTGCAGTCGGCGCTGGAAGCCGTCTTCCCGGTCATTCCCGGCTGGGACGTCTCCGGAGTCGTCGTCCAACCCGGTGCCGCCGTCGACGAGTTCTCGGTGGGCGACGAGGTCATCGGCTACGTGCGCGAGGACTTCCTCTCGCGCGGGACCCTCGCCGAATACGTCGCCGCGCCCGTGCGGACCCTCGCCCGCAAGCCCCTGAACCTGAGCTTCGAGGAGGCCGCCGGCCTCCCGCTGTGCGGACTCACCGCCTACCAGGTCCTCCACCGCACCCTGAAGGTCCAGGACGGCGAGACGGTCCTCGTCCACGCCGCCGCCGGAGGGGTCGGCTCGTTCGCCGTCCAGCTCGCCCGGCACGCGGGCTGCCGGGTCATCGGCACGGCGGGCCCCCACAACCATGAGTACGTGCGGCAGCTGGGCGCCGAACCCGTGGAGTACGGCGACGGGCTCGCCGACCGGCTGCGGGCCCTGGCCCCCGAGGGCATCGACGCCGCGTTCGACACCGTCGGCGGAGAAGCCCTGCGGGTCTCCGCCGAGACGCTCGCCCCCGACGGCCGGCTCGCCTCCATCGCGGACGCGGAGGTCTTCTCGTACGGCGGCCGCTACGCCTTCGTGCGCCCCGACGCCCAGGACCTCACACAGATCGCGGAGCTGGCCGAACAGGGCATCATCACCGTCCACGTCGACCAGGTCTTCACCCTGGAGCAGGCCGCGGACGCCTACCGGCTCAACGAGCAGGGGCGCACCCGCGGCAAGATCGTCGTCACCGTGGACTGGGAGAGCTGAGACCGCGCGCCGGCTCAGAACAGCATGGCGGCGGCGAACGCCGCGATCGCGACCGTGCACGCCGCTGCGGTCAGCGCGTTGCGCGGCGACAGCGCCGGCGGCGCGGTGGATCCCAGGCCCGCCACCCGGCGGTGCGCCACCCGCAGGAACCCCAGCCAGGCGAGCAGGCTCAGTGCCACGGCGACCACCCCGGCCGCGTCGGCCCCGCCGTGCAGGGCCTGCCTGACCGCGAGCAGGGCCACCACCGTGCAGGACAACGTCGTACGCCGCCAGGCCAGCCTCGTCCGTTCCGGCTGCAGACCCGGATCGCGCTCCGCCGTGGTCACCGGCCCTCCCAGCCGAAGAGGACCACCACCACCATCGCCAGGGCGACCACGGCGACGACCATGCTCAGCAGCGCCGGGAAGCGGGACACCGGCAGATCCTCACCGCGCCGCATCGCCCGCTCGCACCGCACCCAGTGATTCACCGCGCGCAGGGCACACAGGACACCGGCCACGAGCAGCCCGAGGGCCAGGCCCGCCCGGAGGCCCCAGCTCAGCCCGGGCAGGAACTGGTCGACGGCGAAACCACCGCCGATCAGCGCGAGAGCCGTCCGGAGCCACGCGAGGAACGTGCGCTCGTTGGCGAGCGAGAAGCGGTAGTCCGGGGTGTCGCCCTCCGCGCGGATCTGCTGCGGCGCGAACCACAGCCGCAGGCCCCGCATGACGTCGCTGCGCCGGCTCACGGGGTGGACCCCGCTTCCCCGGCCCTGAACTCCCGCAGGCGGTGGTAGGTCTCCAGCCCGTCCGGAACCCACAGCCAGTCGCCGAGCCGCCGCTCCAGTTCCGCGTCGGTGAGGAACGTGTGCCAGGCGACCTCCTCCACCTGCGGATTCACCGGCAGCTCGCACCGCACCCGGTACACGTACGACCACCAGCTGTGCTCGGCGCTCGTGTAGAGGAACTTGAACAGGGGCTCGGGGCGGGGCAGATCCGGCACCCCCAGCTCCTCCCCGGCCTCCCGCAGCGCCGCCTCGTCGTAGGACTCGCCCGCGCCCACGACCCCGCCGACGAACATGTCGTAGTGCGAGGGGAAGACCAGCTTCGTCGCCGTCCTGCGGTGCACGAAGAGCCGGCCCCCGGCGTCTCTGGCCTCGATGAAGACGCAGCGGTGGCGCAGGCCCCGCGCGGTCGCTTCGCCACGCGGCGCCTGCCCGACGACCTCGTCGTTCTCGTCGACGATGTCCAGGATCTCGTCATCCGGAGTCATGCTGCTCATCCAACATCACCCGGTCGGCAGCAGTGGACCCGTGCCTGCCCTTCCCCTCCGGCATCGCCGGATGGAGCCCGAGCAGCACGATCCCGGCCACGATCGCCGCGAGTCCGGCCGCCTGCCAGGCCAGGGCACCCGTGTCGGTGCGCACCCGGTCGCCCAGGAACCCGATGCCGCACGCGATCCCGGCCAGCGGCTGCGCGGCCGTCAGCGCGGGCAGCGACATCCGCAGCGGCCCCGCCTCGAACGCGCTCTGGACCAGGATCAGACCGGTCACCCCGATCACGACGACCGCGTACGGATGCCAGCCCGTCAGCAGCGCCGCCCAGCCGCCCTCGTCCAGCCTCTCCCCGCAGAGCCTGGTCAGGGCGTCCTGCAGTCCGTACAGGAGTCCGGCCGCCAGCCCGAGCAGCACGGGCGTTCCGGGAGTCCGCGGGTGCCTGGCAGAGACGGTCAGGACCACCGCGAGCCCCGCGACCGTGCCGATCACCAGCCACTGCCGCAGCGGATCAGCGGTCGCCTCCCCGCCTTCCGGCTGGCCGGCGAGCAGGAACGCGGTGACGCCGCCCGCCAGCAGACAGAGACCGCCCCAGCCCTGCCGGCCGAGTGACTGCCCGGTCCGGTGGCGCTGCAGTGCCATCGCGAAGACCAGATTGGTCGCCAGCAGCGGCTCGACGAGCGACAGCTCACCCTGCCCGAGCGCCAGCGCCCCGAGGACCATGCCGCAGACCATCAGGCCGATCCCGGCGAGCCAGCTCGGCACCCGCATCAGGTCGAGCAGCAGCCGGGGCGACAGGAAGTCGCTCAAGGGCGCACGTCGGGCGGCGTCCTGCTGGAGGACGAACCCGAAGCCCAGACAGCACGCGGCGCCCACGGATAGCAGGAGAACCAGCACCGACACGGTCCGACGATAGCCCCGCGGACCCGCGCGAGCGGTGAGGGCGGCGCCGACCGGGCGGTTGACGTGGAAGCGGCCGGTACCGAAGATCTGACGCACTGGTAACTTCGTGCACCGCACGGCATCGCCCCGAAGGATGGAACCATGGCGTACGACGCTGATGTGATCGTGATCGGGGCCGGGCTCGCGGGTCTGGTGGCCACCGCCGAGCTCGTCGACGCGGGCCGGACAGTGATCCTGCTGGACCAGGAGCCGGAACAGTCCATAGGCGGCCAGGCGCACTGGTCCTTCGGCGGCCTCTTCCTCGTCGACTCGCCCGAGCAGCGCCGGCTGCGGATCAAGGACAGCCATGAGCTGGCCCTCCAGGACTGGTACGGCACGGCGGGCTTCGACCGCAAGGAGGACCACTGGCCGCGCAAGTGGGCCGAGGCGTACGTCGACTTCGCGGCCGGTGAGAAGCGGTCCTGGCTCCACGACCAGGGGCTGCGGCTCTTCCCCGTCGTCGGCTGGGCCGAACGAGGCGGTTACGACGCGAACGGCCACGGCAACTCCGTCCCCCGCTTCCACATCACCTGGGGCACCGGGCCCGGCGTCGTCGCCCCCTTCGAACGGCGGGTGCGCGAAGGCGTCGCGAAGGGCCTCGTCCAGCTGCGGTTCCGCCACCGGGTCACCGGCCTCGGCCGCTCGGCCGGGGCGATCGACACCGTCACCGGCGAACTCCTCGACGCGAGCGGCGCCGAGCGGGGCACGGCCAGCAGCCGCGAGGTCACCGGCGCCTTCGAGCTGAAGGCGCAGGCCGTGATCGTCACCTCGGGCGGCATCGGCGGCAACCACGACCTCGTACGCGCCCAGTGGCCCGAGCGGCTCGGTACCCCGCCCGCGAAGCTGCTCTCCGGAGTGCCCGCCCACGTCGACGGGCTGATGGTGGGCATCACCGAGGAGGCGGGCGCCCATCACATCAACCGCGACCGGATGTGGCACTACACCGAGGGCATCGAGAACTGGAACCCGATCTGGGCCAAGCACGGCATCCGGATCCTGCCCGGCCCGTCCTCGCTCTGGCTGGACGCGCGCGGGAAACGGCTTCCGGTCCCGCTCTTTCCCGGCTTCGACACGCTGGGCACCCTCGAACACATCATGAAGTCCGGGTACGGGTACACCTGGTTCGTCCTCGACCAGAAGATCATCGGCAAGGAGTTCGCGCTCTCCGGCTCCGAGCAGAACCCCGACCTGACCGGAAAGTCGGTCCGCGACGTGATCGGCCGGGCACGCGCCGACGTCCCCGCACCGGTCAGGGCGTTCATGGACAAGGGCGTGGACTTCGTCGTCGAGAAGGACCTCGGCGCGCTGGTCCGCGGGATGAACGCACTGACCGAGGAGCCGCTGATCGACGAGGACGACCTGCGTCGCGAGATCACCGCCCGGGACCGGGAGGTCGCCAACCCCTTCACCAAGGACCTCCAGATCACGGCGATCAACGGCGCCCGCGCCTACCTGGGCGACAGGCTGATCCGTACGGCCAAGCCGCACCGCATCCTCGACCCCGAGGCGGGCCCGCTGATCGCCGTCCGGCTCAACATCCTCACCCGCAAGTCCCTGGGGGGCCTGGAGACGGATCTGTCCTCCCGCGTCCTGACGGCGGACGGCACCCCGCTGCCCGGTGTGTACGCGGCGGGAGAGGCGGCCGGCTTCGGCGGCGGCGGGGTCCACGGCTACCGCTCGCTGGAGGGCACGTTCCTCGGCGGCTGCATCTTCTCGGGCCGCGCGGCGGGCCGGGCGGCGGCCGAGGCGACCGGCTGAGGCGACCGGCTGAGGCGACCGGCCGGTCGGACGGCCGGTCGGACGGCCCGCCGGGCGTTCTGTGACGGGGCGACGGGAGCTTCACGGCCCTGTCCCGATTCCGTACCGTCCTGCGGTCGGCCGAAATCCGACGGCTAGCCTGACGGCGCTCGAGCGTCCCCGGGGGACGTCGGAACAGCGGACGGAAGCAGGAACAGACGTGGTCGGACGTGGCGGGTACGCGGTGTCGCGCAGGCACATACTCAGGCTGGCGGGGACGGGACTGGGCCTGGCCGTGGTCGGCGCCGGGGCTGTGGGGTGCGGTCCCGAGGGGGAGGCGGCCGCGCCGGGAGGCAGCCCGACGCCGGGCGGGGACAAGAACGGTGACCGCTTCACGACCCCGCCGCCGGGCACCGCACCCGAGCCGCTGTGGCAGCAGAACGCGGCGAACAGCAACCTCGCCGGCGACGGCGCGCTCGCGGTGGCAGGGGACGTGGTCCTGGTGTCGGGCGACCCGCTGGTCGGACGCGACACGGTCACCGGCAAGCAGAAGTGGTCCCGCGCAGGCGTCACCACACCCGGCGCCGCACTCGTCCTCGGCGGCGGGACGCTGTACCTCGCGAGCGGCGAGTACGACGGTGACGTCGTGGGCCTGGACCCGGCCACCGGCAACGAGACCTGGCGGAGCCGGCTGGGCAAGGCGTACGAGCAGCCGCGCCCGATCGCGGCGGACGACCGCCATGTGTACGTCCTCGCCGGCATCCTGGAGAAGGACTTCACCTCGCCCGACAACGTGATTGCCGCGATCGACACCGCCTCCGGCAAGGTCGCCTGGCGTGAGCGGCGCGACACGGGCACCGAGGAGTACGGCATCACCGCCGCGACCGTGGGCGACCGCCTCGTCTACACGGACTACCGGGAGAACGTGACCGTCCGCGACACGGCGACGGGCCGGCAGGTGTGGACCAAGAAGATCAGCCGGTCCAACCACCGTCGCTTCGCCGTGCACGGGGAGCTGGTGATCGTCGCGGACGGGCAGCGTCTGCGGGCGTTCGCACTGGCCGACGGCAAGGAGCGCTGGTCCCTCGCGACGAGCGAGTTCAGCACCTTCAGCGATCCTCACGTCCTGGACGGGGTGCTCTACGCCTCCGACACCGCCCGCAGCCTGTGGGCGGTGGACCCCGCGACGGGCAAGCAGATCTGGCACAACGAGGATCTGCGGGACACGGCCACGCAGGCACGCCAGTTCGCCAAGGTGAACAACACCCTGTACGGCGCGACCGAGTTCGACAAGGACGGGGGCGTGCACTCCTTCGACGCGACGACCGGGAAGCTGCGCTGGACCTACAACGACAGAACCGGCGACATCCAGCAGTGGTACGTGGTGGCGGCGGGCAAACGGCTGGCCGTGATGCACGGCAAGAAGCTCTACGCGCTCCCCGCCGTGTGATCCCGGCTCCCGGTCCCGGCTCCCGCCGCGTCGGCGCGCGGGGACGGGCCGGGCACCGTCACTCCCGGCCCCTCACTCCCACCGCTCCACCACCCGGAACCTCTCCACGACGATCTTCGTGTCGTCGTCCACGGTGAACTCCGGGTCCCCCAGAGCCTCCCGCATCTCCGCGCTGTGCCAGAACGCCTCGTGCCCCGCACGCCATTGGGCGACCGATGTGTACCCCTCGCCCTCGTCGAGTGCGTGCTGAAGGCCGACCGAGCCCAGCGCCACCACGCGCACCTCCGTCAGTTCCACGGCGGCGACCTCCCGCCCCCGGGAGTCGATCAGCGCGGACCGCTCACCCACCGGCGGAAGGTCCTCCTTCTCCACCTCGTACTCCGCGAGCAGCCCCGACGTCGACACCTTCTCGCCGGAGAGCACGGCCGCCACCAGCCGGTCGCGCAGCGGTCCGGGGAAGGCGAGGAGGAAGGGTTTGAGCGGTTCACGGTTCTCCATGACCGCAGTGTGGCACGCGTCACCCCGGCCGTTCCGTGTCTCCGCCACCCCCGCAACGAGCTGCGCGAATGGTTCAGACCACGACCCGTGGCCGCCAACTGCGTGGCTCACGCAAACAGTTGCGGATGGACCGCCCTTGACGTGGAGCATTACCTACCGCTTTGCTGTGCGCGATCGTTTGCTCGCACACAGCGTCGAACCAACTCGCACACCGCGTCGAAAAAAGGAAGCCTGCGGATGTCCCCGCCTCCGCCGCCCCTGGGCCGCGCCCGCCGCAAGGGCGGGCGCTCGGACCACGCCTTCGACCCGGCCCTCGACGACAGCGAACTGATCGACGTACGAGGTCAGTTCGCCCAGGGCCGGTGGGCCAGGGCCCGCTCCCTCCTCGTCACCACCGACACCGACTGGGACCGCCGCGGCCACCGTGTCCTCGCACTCGCCGCCGCCCCGTCCGCGGCAGGCTGGGCACGCGAGTGGCTGCTCGCCGAACCGGACAGCCCCGACGCCGCCACCCTCCTCGCCTGCGCCACCGTCACCAGGGCCCTGGGTCCCAAGTCCGGTGCCGGCGAACGGGAGAAGGCCCGCGAAGCCTGCCTGGGCGCCGCCCGGCTCGACCCCGCGGACCCGACCCCCTGGCTGGGCCTGATGCTGCTCGACCGCACGTACGGCACCCGGGAGGAGACCGCCAGGCAGTTCGAGGCGATCCGGTCCCGTCACCCCGAACACCACCAGGCGCACCACCTGATGACGGCCCTGCTGGCCGAGACCGATCCCGGGGGCGGCGATCCGCTCCACGAGGTCTACGACTTCGCCGCATGGGCGGCCGAGCAGGCCCCGGCCGACTCGCCGCTCGCCGTGCTCCCCGTCGTCGCGCACGCCGAGCGCTACCGCGTCCTGGCCGCGGCGGGCAGCGTGTCCGACGACCCGGCGGGCTCGGGGCACTGGACCGGCCGCCGGGCCAGACAGGTGATGAAGGCCGCCTTCGACTGGTGGCTGGAGTGGGAGCGCGAGGACCACCCCCGCCACCACGTCGACCTCAACTTCCTTGCCCACGCCAAGATCTGCGAGGGCCGCCCCGCCGAGGCCGCCGCGCTCTTCCACCGCATCGGCCCCCACGCGACCGCGGCCCCCTGGTCGTACTCCGGCCGCGATCCGTACCCCGCATTTCTTGCCGCGCGCGCCTACGCGCTCGGTACCCCGTGATGCACGTTGCTCTCAACGAAGGGACCACCCCCGCCATGTCGACGGGCAGAACAGATACGACCGGGACCGGAACGGCCGCGACAACCGGCGACACCGGCGGGATCAACACCTACAAGGGGGAGGAACGCGCCCTTCGCGCCGACCGGCTCGGCACCCCCGGACTGCTCCTCTCGGTCCTCGCGGCCAGCGCCCCGCTGATGGTCGTCGCCGGGGTCATGCCCACGGTCTTCGGTGTGATGGGCATCGTCGGGCAGCCGCTGCTCTACGTCGTCCTCGGCATCGTGCTCATGCTGTTCAGCGTCGGTTACGCGGAGATGAGCCGGCACGTCCACAACGCCGGTGCGTTCTACGCCTACATCGCCCGCGGTCTCGGCCCGACGGCCGGCGCGGGCGCCTCGCTCGTCGCGCTGGTCGCGTACAGCGCCATGCAGGTCGGCATCTACGGCATCCTCGGCTTCGAGGTCTCCGGCCTCTTCGCCACCTATCTCGACATCGACATGCCCTGGTGGCTCCCCGCCCTCGTCTCGGTGGCCGTCGTCGGTGTCCTCGGCTGGCTGAAGATCGACCTCAACGCCAAGGTGCTCGGCGTCCTGCTGGTCATCGAGTGCGCCCTCGTCGTCATCTTCGACATCGCCGCCGTGAGCAAGCCCGGCCCCGAAGGCCTGTCCTTCCACGCGTTCAACCCCGACACCCTCACCGGCGCGGGGCTCGGCACCGCGCTCTGCTTCTGCATAGCCGCGTTCGTCGGCTTCGAGCAGGCCCCCGTGTACGCGGAGGAGACCAGCCGCCCGCAGGTCGTCGTGTCCCGGGTCATGTTCCTGGCCGTCGGCTACGCCGCCCTGTTCCTCGCGGTGAGCTCCTGGGCGCTGACCGTCGCCGCGGGCCCCGGCTTCATCTCGGACACCTCCCTCAAGGAGGGCCCGGGCATGCTCTTCGGCCTCACCGAGGAGAGGCTCGGCGCCACGTTCACGGACGTGCTGCACGTCCTCTTCGTCACGGGCATGTTCGCCGCGCTGCTCAGCTTCCACAACGTGGTCGCCCGCTACGCCTTCGCGATGGGCCGTGAGGGCCTGCTGCCCGCGGGCTTCGGCCGGACCAGCAAGACCAGCGGGGCGCCCGCCACCGGATCGCTCCTCCAGTCCGTGATCTCCGTCGTGATCGTGCTGGCCTTCGCCTTCACGGACGACAACCCGGTCGGCGACCCGACGGCGCCCGTCCTGCACCTGTTCACGTGGATGGGCAACGTCGGCGCGCTCGGAGTGATCCTGCTGATGGCGGCGGCCTCCTTCGCCGTGATCGCCTTCTTCGTGCGCCGCGGTGCGGGCCGCGCCCAGGCTCCCCGGCTCGTGGCCTCCGGCCTCGCCGGAATCGCGCTGCTGGCCATCGCGGTGTTCACCGTCCGTGACTTCGACGTACTGGTCGGCTCGGGCCCCGGCTCCGTACTCAACTGGCTGCTGCCCGGCGTCATCGGCGTAGCCCTCGTCGGCGGCCTGGTGTACGGGGCGGTGCTGCGCTCCACGAAGCCCGAGGTGCACGCCAGGATCGGCCTCGGCAACGAGGCGTTCCAGCTGGAGAAGGCCGCGGAGAGCACGACGGCCCACCGGTAATTCTTACCCGGTGGTGACGAACACCCGCGGCCCCTGGTGACGGGCGGCCGCGGGTGTTCGAATGGACGGGTGAACAGTCCCCCTCCCGACAGCGAAGATCCTCCGGACGCCAGCCGTGCCGAAGGCACGCCCGTCGGCCGCCGCCTGGTCCTGGCCATGCTCGGCCTGGGCGCCGCCGGTGTGGTCGCCGCCCCCGTCCTCCAGCGGGGGCTGGAGACCGGGCTCGGAGCGGTCGCCGACAAGGACCCCACCGGGCTGACCGGGCTCCTGCCCAACGGCGGCGGTTTCCGCTACTACTCCGTCGCCACGTCCGTACCGGAGAAGACCGCCGCCGACTACCGCCTCACCGTGGACGGCCTGGTCGACCGCCCCGCCACCTACACGCTGGACTCCCTGAAGGCGCTCCCGCAGACCCGCCTGGTACGCGACGTCCAGTGCGTCACCGGCTGGCGGGTCCCCGAGACCCCGTTCGAGGGGGTCAGGCTGTCCGCACTGCTGGACGCGGCAGGCGTACGCCCCGGCGCGAAGGCGGTCCGCTTCACCTGCTTCGACGGTGCCTACAGCGAGAGCCTCACCCTGGACCAGGCCCGCCGCGCGGACGTCCTGGTCGCGCTGCGCATGCAGGACAAGCCGGTCACCCACTCGCACGGCGGCCCCGTCCGGCTCTACGTGGCACCGATGTACTTCTACAAATCGGCGAAATGGCTCTCCGGGATCACCGTCACCGACGCCGTACGCCCCGGCTACTGGGAGGAGCTCGGCTATGACGTCGACGCCTGGGTCGGCCGGTCCAACGGCCGCGACGACGCCCCCACCGTCTGAACACCCCACGAGGATCAGCCGCTTCACCCGCGCCGAGCGCTGGGTGCACCGCACCACCGCCTGGCTGACGCTGCTCTGCGTGGCCACCGCGGCCTTCCTGTACGTCCCCCAGCTCGCCGAACTCGTCGGCCGCCGCCACCTCGTGGTCACCGTCCACGAATGGTCCGGGCTGCTCGTCCCCGTACCGCTGCTCGCCGGGCTGGTCTCCCGGGCCCTGCGCGCCGACCTCTCCCGGCTCAACCGGTTCGGACCGCACGACCGGCAGTGGCTGAAGGCCGCTCTGCGCCGCGACCGCACGCCCGGCGCCCGGCCGGCCGGGAAGTTCAACGCGGGCCAGAAGCTCTACGCCGCCTGGATCGCCGGCGCCGTGCTCGTGATGCTCGGCACCGGGCTGCTGATGTGGTTCACGGACCTCGCCCCGCTGGTGTGGCGCACGGGCGCGACCTTCGTGCACGACTGGCTGGCACTCGCGATCGGCATCGTCCTGGCCGGACATACGGCAATGGCGCTCGCCGACCCGGAGGCACGCCGTGGCATGCGCACCGGGTCGGTCGAGCGCCCTTGGGCCCGCTCCGAGCACCCGCTGTGGCGGGATCCGGAGGAATAGCTACAGGACCAGCGACAGAAGCAGGATGAAGCCCAGCGAGACGACGGAGATGATGGTCTCCATCACCGACCAGGTCTTGATCGTCTGGCCGACGTCCATGCCGAAGTACTCCTTCACCAGCCAGAACCCCGCGTCGTTGACGTGGCTGAAGAAGAGCGAGCCCGCACCGACGGCGAGGACGAGCAGGGCCGCCTCCGGAGTGGACATGCCGGCCGCCAGCGGAGCGACGAGGCCGGCCGCCGAGATGGTGGCCACGGTGGCCGAACCCGTCGCCAGGCGGATCGCGACGGCGATCAGCCAGCCGAGCAGCAGGGCGGGTATCGACCAGTTCTCGGAGAACTCGAGGATCATCTGGCCCACACCGGCGTCGATGAGGGTCGTCTTGAAGCCGCCGCCGGCACCGACGATCATCAGCACGCCGGCGATCGGGGCGAGCGACTTCTCGACGGTCGTGGAGAGCCGCGCCTTGGTGAATCCGGCGGCCCGGCCCAGCGTGAACATGCCGACGATCACCGCGGCGAGCAGGGCGATCAGCGGCGAACCGATCACATCGGTGACGCGCTGGACGTGGTTGTCCGGGTTGTCCACCACGATCTCGACGAGGGCCTTGGCCAGCATCAGGACGACGGGCAGCAGCACGGTGGCCAGGGTGGCGCCGAAGCCGGGGCGGCGGTCCAGGTCCTCCGAGGGGCGCTCGGGGATCATCTTCTCCGGCGCCTGGATGTCCACCCAGCGTGCGGCGTACCGGGAGAAGACCGGGCCCGCGATGATCACGGTCGGGACGGCGACGAGGACGCCCAGCGCCAGCGTGACGCCCAGATTGGCGTCGAGCGCGTCGATGGCGACCAGCGGGCCGGGGTGCGGCGGGATCAGACCGTGCATCACCGAGAGGCCGGCGAGCGCGGGGATACCGATCCGCATCAGGGAGTAGTTGCCGCGCTTGGCGACCAGCAGCACCACCGGGATCAGCAGCACGATGCCGACCTCGAAGAACAGCGGCAGACCGATGATCGAGGCGATCAGCACCATCGCCCAGGGCATGGCGCGCCCGCTCGCCTTCGCGAGGATCGTGTCGACGATCTGGTCGGCGCCGCCCGAGTCGGCGAGCAGCTTGCCCAGGATCGCGCCGAGTGCGATCAGCACACCGACGCTGGCGACGGTGGCGC
Source organism: Streptomyces sp. NPDC056452 (assembly GCF_042796085.1). NCBI lineage: Bacteria > Bacillati > Actinomycetota > Actinomycetes > Kitasatosporales > Streptomycetaceae > Streptomyces > Streptomyces sp. NPDC056452. The sequence goes on along the minus strand of NZ_JBHTRI010000024.1, from coordinate 58,822 downwards.
CGAGGCCGGTGGAGAAACTGGTGATCGTCTTGTCCAGCGGGGCACCGGCGAAGACGCCGAGCGCCAGCGAGCCGATGGTCAGCGCCAGGAAGGCGTGCACCTTGAACTTGGTGATGAGTACGACGATGACGGCGATGCCCGCCAGGACGGCGATGCCCAACTGCGCGTTGCCGGCCGAAGTGATCGGCTCGACGGCATCCGCTGCCAGCATCTCGACGCTGAGAGTGCTCACGGTGATCCTTAAGAGGCGAGCCGGCGCAGCGCGGCGACGGCCCGGTCGGTTATTTCTTCGGGGGTGCCGGACACGTCCACTGCCACGCCCGCCTCGTCCTCCTGCAGTTCCTGCAGGGTCGCGAACTGGGAGTCGAGCAGTGCGGTCGGCATGAAGTGGCCCTTGCGGTCCGCCATCCGGCGCTCGATGAGAGCCCGGTCGCCGGTCAGATGCAGGAAGACGGCACCAGGGGCTTCGGCGCGCAGCCGGTCACGGTAGACCCGCTTGAGCGCCGAGCTGCTGACGACTCCGCCGAGCCCCGCCCGGCTGTGGGCCCACTGGCCGATCGCGTCCAGCCAGGGCCAGCGGTCGTTGTCGTCCAGCGGGGTACCCGCCGACATCTTGGCGATGTTGGCCGGCGGGTGGAAGTCGTCGCCCTCGGCGTAGGGAACGCCGAGTGCGGCGGCGAGCAGGGGACCGATCGTGGTCTTGCCGGTCCCTGCCACGCCCATCACCACGACGACGTGGGGGGTGCTCATTGGTGCCTCGCTGTCTTCTTCGACATCGGTCCGTCGCGCTACTGAAACTCATTACGTACGACTTATTCAAGTAGCTGTGACATAAACGTCGTACTTTTTGTTCCTGTGGGCCGCCCCGTAGGCTTGTGGGCATGACCACACAGGGCCAGGGGCTGCATACACATGTGCTGGACACCCTGGGTCTGGAGATCGCCGCGGGGGACTTCCCGCCCGGCCGGGTGCTGCGCACCGACGAGCTGGCACAGCGCTTCGAGGTGTCGCGCACCGTCGTACGCGAAGTGATCCGCGTCCTGGAGTCCATGCACCTGGTCGAGTCCCGCCGCCGCGTCGGCGTGACCGTGCGGCCCACCGAGGAGTGGAACGTCTACGACCCCCAGGTCATCCGCTGGCGGCTGGCCGGCTCCGACCGCCCCCGGCAGCTGCGCTCCCTCACCGTGCTGAGGTCCGCCGTCGAACCCGTCGCCGCCGGACTCGCCGCCCGGCACGCCACCGCCGAACAGTGCGCCGCCCTCACCGAATGCGCCCTCGGCATGGTCGCCACCTCCCGAGGCCAGCAGCTGGAGGGCTATCTGCGGCACGACATCGCCTTCCACCGCATCGTGCTCAACGCCTCCGGCAACGAGATGTTCGCGCGGCTCGGCGACGTCGTCGCCGAGGTCCTCGCCGGGCGTACGCACCACCAGGTGATGTTCGAGGACCCCGACCCCGCGGCCGTCACCCTCCACGTACGCCTGGCCGCGGCCGTCCGCGAGGGGGACGCGGCAGCCGCGGAACGCCTCACGAAGGAGATCGCGGTGGGCGCCCTCCACGAACTGGACGTACTCGCGCCCTGAGGTCTGCCCTCAGGCGCCGGGCGGGCCCGAGCGCACGTGCGCCAACCGCCCCGCGGCAGCCGCCAGCACCATCTCCAGCGCCGCCGGATACCCGCTGCGGTCCATCTCCGCGACCAGCACCCCCGACGTCGCCGCGATGTGCGGATGCGTCTCGGCCGGCATCCGCGCGTACGTCTCCCGCCACGCACGGGCCTCCAGCTCGCGCGCCCGCACCGGAAGCGCCAGCGTCGACGCGTCCAGGGCGGCGAACGACAGTGTCTGGTCGACGAACACGTGGTAGATCCGGACCGCCTCCGCATCGGGGAATCCCGCCCCGCGCAGCACCCCGAGAATCGCGTCCACCGACCGGATCTCGTGCCTGCGGCCCGTCACCCGGGCGCAGGCCAGCATCGCCGCCTGCGGATGCGCCATGTAGTCCGCGTGCATCCTCAGCCCCAGCGCCCGCAGATCGGCCCGCCAGTCACCGGTGGGGCGCCAGCTGTTCAACGTACGGCCGATCAACTCGTCGGCCACCGCGAGCAACAGCTCGTCCGTGTCCTTGAAGTACCGGTAGACGGCACTCGGATCACACCCCAGGGCGGCACCGAGCCGCCGCACCGTCAGGGCGGCGGCCCCGTGCTCCCCGATCAGCCTGAGCGTCGTCTCCACGATCAGCTGCTCGGACAGGACCGTGCCCCCCTTGGTGGGGCGCCTGCGCCGACGCGCCCCCTCCGGCACCACCCGCTCGCTCGCTCCCATGGGGCGCACCTTATGACAACAGCGTTGACGTGTGAACCCGCCGGAGAGTTCGATGTGCCGCCATCGGGGCCGAACGGTGCCCCTCGGCGAAGGAGTGACCGTGAAGGCCTCGCGAACCCCGTACGGCAGCGACCCACCCGCCCCGCAGCCCCCGGACGCCCTGAGGAAGAGCCTCGGCGTCGTCGACGGCGTGGCCATCGCCGCCTCCTCCACGGCCGCCACCACCAGCATCGGCATCGGCCTCGGTGTCACCGCGGCCGCCGTAGGCCTGCACCTGCCGATCATCATGCTGCTCGCCTTCCTGCCGATCCTCGGCATCGCGAGCGCCTACTCACGGCTCAACCGGGTCGAGCCGAACATGGGCAGCGGCTACGTCTGGGTCGGCCGCTCCCTCAGCCCCTGGCTGGGCTTCCTCACCGGCTGGATCGGCATCGTCTCCACGGTCGTCTTCCTCTCGTACACCACGACCGTCACCGGCTCCGCCCTCCTCCAACTCGCGGGCGAGGGCGGCCTGCACGAGCTCGCGGGCCTCCGGCTCGACCCCGACTCCACGGCGCAGGCGACCGCTCTCGGCATCGTCGTCCTGGTGGCCGTCACCTTCACCGCGATCACCGGCCTCCGGTCCGCCGCCACCTTCCAGAAGTACCTGCTCGTCTTCGAGTACGTCGTCCTGCTCGGCTTCTGCGGATACGGACTCGTCGCGGGACCGCACCCGTTCAGCCTGGACTGGCTCAACCCGTTCACCATCCCGTCCGGACAGCAGCTCGCCCAGGGGCTCCTGCTCTCCGTCTTCTGCTACTGGGGCTTCGAGTCCTCGTTCAGCGTCACCGAGGAGGTCCGCGACCCCGAGGACGCCTCCAGGGCCGGGCTCATCACCCTCTTCACCATGCTCGGCCTCTTCCTGCTCGGCTCCTTCGCCTTCCAGCGCGTCCTCTCCCTCGACGAGCTGACCGCGCACGGAGCCCAGGGCCTCACCTACTTCGGTGAGCGGCTCGCGGACCAGCCGCTCGCCGCACTCCCGCTGATCGCCCTGACGTTCTCCGCGATCGCGTCCCTCCAGTCGGGGGTGATACCCACGGTCCGCGGCATGTTCGCGATGGGCCGCGACCGTACGCTCGGCCCGCTCTGGACCAAGGTCAGCCCCCGTTACGGGACCCCGGCGGCCGGGACCGTGGCCATCGGCTGCGTCGCCGCCGCCGTGGCCGTCCTCTCCCTGGTCATCCCGAAGGTCGGCGACCTCATCCTGGCCTCCGTCAACGCGATCGGCGTCGTCGTGTCCCTCTACTACGCGCTGACCGCCCTGGCCGCCGCCGCCCGTTTCCGCGGCGCCCTGCGCGAGAGCCTGTCCGAGGCCCTGCGTGCGGTGATCCTCCCCGTCCTCAGCGCCGTCGTCCTGCTCGGCCTCGGCGGCTACCTGTGCTGGACCTTCTACACCTCCGCCGACCACTTCGAGATCAGCCCGGACAACGGCTGGTTCATGCTCTTCTGCCCCGCCGTCATGCTGCTGACCGGCGTGATCGCGGCGGCCTGGGCCAAGTGGGTCAGGAAATCCCCCTACTTCGTCACCGGCCGCTCCACCACGCCCACCGTCCCCGAAACGGCCTGACTGCGCACCGCCCCGCACCATCCACCCCGCAGACGGAACGAACGGAACACCTCATGCACCACACCCCCGCCGACCTCGTCCTCACCGGCGGCCCCGTCCTCACGATGGACGCGGCCCGCACCCGTGCCACCACCGTCGCCGTCACCGGCGACCGGATCACCGCCGTCGGCCACGACGAGGTCCGCGCTCTCATCGGCCCGAGGACGGAGGTCGTCGACCTCGCGGGCCGCCTGCTGGTCCCCGGCTTCCAGGACGCCCACATCCACCCGGTCACCGCCGGACTCGAGATGGCCCAGTGCGACCTCACGGACGCCCGTACGGCACCGGCCACCGTCGCCGCCGTACGCGCCTACGCCGACACCCACCCCGACCGTGAATGGATCACCGGCGGCGGCTGGTCCATGGACGCCTTCGAAGGCGGCGCCCCGACCAGGGACCTGCTCGACACCGCCGTACCCGACCGCCCCGCCTACCTCGTCAACCGCGACCACCACGGCGCCTGGGTCAACACCCGCGCCCTCGAACTCGCCGGCATCACCCGGGACACCCCCGAACCCGCCGACGGGCGCATCGAGCGCGACGGGAGGGGCGAGCCCACCGGCCTCCTCCAGGAGGGAGCCATGGACCTGGTCGCCCGGCTCACCCCGCGTTCCACCCCGGCCGACCGGCTCGCCGCGCTGCTGCGGGCCCAGCGGATCCTCCACGGGTACGGCATCACCGCCTGGCAGGACGCGATCGTCGGCTCCTACGGCTCGATGGACGACGCCGCAGACGCCTACCTCACCGCCGCCCGCGACGGATCGCTCACCGCCCGGGTCGTCGGCGCACTCTGGTGGGACCGCGACCGCGGGGCCGAGCAGATACCCGAACTGGCCGCCAGGCGGGCGGAGCTGAGCACCGGCCCGTTCCGGGCCGGATCCGTCAAGATCATGCTGGACGGGGTCGCCGAGACCGGCACGGCCGCCCTCCTCACCCCGTACCTCGACGCCTGCGGCTGCGCCACCGCGAACAGCGGCACCAGCTTCATCGACCCCGTCGAGCTGCGCGGGTACGTCACCGCACTCGACGCCCTCGGCTTCCAGGCCCACTTCCACGCCCTCGGCGACCGCGCCGTACGCGAGGCCCTGGACGCCGTGGAGGCGGCCCGCTCCGTCAACGGACGCACCGACACCCGCCCCCACCTCGCCCATCTCCAGGTCGTCCACCCCGACGACATCCCCCGGTTCCGGGAGCTCGGCGCCACCGCCAACATCCAGCCGCTGTGGGCCGCCCACGAACCGCAGATGGACGAGCTGACCATCCCCTTCCTCGGCGCCGGGAGGGCCGCCCTCCAGTACCCGTTCGGAGCCCTCCTGCGATCCGGCGCCACCGTCGCGGCGGGCAGCGACTGGCCGGTCAGCAGCGCCGATCCGCTGCACGGCATCCACACCGCGGTCAACCGGATCGCACCGGACGGCGAAGGCCCGGTCTTCCTCCCCGAACAGCGCATCCCGCTCACGGACGCCATCGCCGCGTACACGGCGGGATCCGCCCACGTGAACCACCTCGACGACACCGGCTCACTCCGCGCCGGGGCCCTCGCCGACCTGGTGGTCCTGGACCGCGACCCGTACGCGCACCCGTCCGACGAGATCGGCGGGACACGTGTGCTGCGGACATACGTCGGCGGCCGGAAGGTCCACGACTCCGAGGCCTGACACCGGACGTCCTCCGTGGAAAGTAACGCTCCGAGGGTGCCGACGCGGCACCCTCCGGGGCGTACGGTTGTCCGTGATCAACCTTCGCAGAGCCCCACTCGGAAACAGGGAGACCACGGTATGGCGCAGCAGGTGCAAGGGGTCATCGCACCGGGGAAGAACGAGCCGGTGCGGGTCGAGACCATCGTCATTCCGGACCCCGGGCCCGGCGAGGCGGTCGTGAAGATCCAGGCGTGCGGCGTCTGCCACACCGACCTGCACTACAAGCAGGGCGGCATCAACGACGACTTCCCGTTCCTCCTCGGCCACGAGGCCGCGGGCATCGTGGAGTCCGTCGGCGAGGGCGTCAGCGACGTCGCGCCCGGCGACTTCGTCGTCCTCAACTGGCGTGCGGTGTGCGGACAGTGCCGCGCCTGTCTGCGCGGCCGCCCCTGGTACTGCTTCGACACGCACAACGCGAAGCAGAGGATGACCCTGCTGGACGGCACCGAACTCTCCCCGGCGCTCGGGATCGGCGCCTTCGCCGAGAAGACCCTCGTCGCGGCCGGCCAGTGCACGAAGGTCGACCCCGAGGTCTCCCCGGCCGTCGCCGGACTGCTCGGCTGCGGTGTCATGGCGGGCATCGGCGCCGCCATCAACACCGGCCAGGTCGGCCGCGGCGACTCCGTCGCCGTCATCGGCTGCGGCGGCGTCGGCGACGCGGCCGTCGTAGGCGCCCGGCTCGCGGGCGCGGCGAAGATCATCGCGGTCGACATCGACGACCGCAAGCTGGAGACGGCGAAGAAGATGGGCGCCACCCACACCGTCAACTCGCGCTCCGAGGACGCCGTCGAGGCGATCCGCGCACTGACCGACGGCAACGGCGCGGACGTCGTCATCGAGGCCGTCGGCCGCCCGGAGACGTACAAGCAGGCCTTCTACGCCCGCGACCTCGCCGGCACCGTCGTCCTCGTCGGCGTCCCCACCCCGGAGATGCAGCTCGAACTCCCGCTGCTCGACGTGTTCGGCCGCGGCGGCTCGCTCAAGTCCTCCTGGTACGGCGACTGTCTGCCCTCGCGCGACTTCCCGATGCTCATCGACCTGCACCAGCAGGGCCGCATCGACCTCGGCGCGTTCGTCACCGAGACGATCGGACTCGGCGACGTCGAGCAGGCCTTCGCCCGTATGCACGACGGCGACGTCCTGCGTTCGGTGGTGGTGTTCTGATGGCCGCCCGCATCGACCACCTGGTCACCTCCGGCACCTTCGCCCTCGACGGCGGAGAGTGGGACGTCGACAACAACGTCTGGATCATCGGCGACGAGACCGAGGCGGTCGTCATCGACGCCGCCCACGACGCCCTCGCGATCCAGGCCGCACTCGGCGGCCGCACGCTGCGCGCCATCATCTGCACCCACGCGCACAACGACCACATCGACGCGGCCCCCGCCCTCGCCGACGCGACCGGCGCACCGATCCTCCTGCACCCCGACGACCTGCCCCTGTGGAAGCAGACCCACCCGGACCGCACCCCCGACGCCGAACTGGCTGACGGCCAGGAGCTGGAGATCGCCGGAACACGTCTGTCGGTCCTGCACACCCCGGGCCACGCGCCCGGCGCGGTCTGCCTCTACGCCCCCGACCTGGCCACCGTCTTCACCGGTGACACCCTGTTCCACGGCGGGCCCGGAGCCACCGGACGGTCCTTCTCCCACTTCCCGACGATCGTCGACTCGATCAGGGACCGGCTGCTCGGACTCCCGCCCGAGACCGTCGTGCGTACCGGACACGGAGAATCCACCACGATCGGCGGCGAGGCCCCGCACCTGGACGAATGGATCGCCCGCGGCCACTGACCCGGCCGGGGTTCACCGGTCCGGCCACGCGGTGAGCCGCAGCCCGCTCTCGAAGCGGTGCGGCCCGCCCGTGACCGGGTCGGTGAACTCCAGCACCCTGGCCAGCAGTTGCATGGGCCGCGTGTAGTCGTCGCGGTCCCGCTCCGGTTCCACCACCGGGTAGACGGGATCGTGGACGAGCGGCAGCCCCAGCGCGTTCATATGGACCCGGAGCTGATGGGTGCGCCCCGTGGCGGGCAGCAGCCGGTAGCGGCCGAAGCCGCCCCGGTGCTCCAGAAGCTCGATCCGGCTCTCGCTGTTCGCCTCGCCCGGCTCCTCGCGCGCGGCGATGACCCCGCGCTCCTTGACGATCCGGCTGCGCACGGTGCGGGGGAGTGCCACACCCGGGTCGTACGGTGCCACCGCCTCGTACTCCTTGCGCACCAGCCGGTCCCGGAACAGCGTCTGGTACGCCCCCCGCTCCCCGGGCCGTACGACGAACAGGACGAGACCCGCCGTCAGCCGGTCGAGCCGGTGGGCGGGCTGCAGCTCCGGCAGATCCAGCTCCCTGCGCAGCCGGGCCACCGCCGTCTCCGTGATGTGCCGGCCGCGCGGAGTGGTGGCGAGGAAGTGAGGCTTGTCCGCGATGACGAGGTGCTCGTCGCGGTACACCACACCGACGGGGAACGGCACCGGCTCCTCCGGCGCGAAATCCCGGTGGAACCAGAGGTACCGACCCGCTGTGTACGGCTCGTCGCCACGCACCGCACCGCCGTCGGCCCCGACGAACAGCCCCTCGGCGAGCATCGCGTCCACGCGCTGTGCCCCGACCGCCGCCGCGAACCGGTCCAGCAGATGGTCGCGGACACATCCCCAGGCCCCGTCCGGGTCCTCCGGCAGCCTCACCCGCACCGGATCGATGCCGTCCCGCTGGGGCAGCGGGGCGGCGGGGGGCTTCGCCCGTCCTCTCATCGCGTCGGTCCTTGTCATGGGTGGGGGGCCTGGAGGACTGCCCATCATCGCACCGCCCGGCCGTCAGGAGCCGAGCAGCCGCTCGTACTCCTCCTGCGTGACCGGAAGCACCGTGCCGTGCCGGGCGCCCGCCGGGAGTGCGTAGTCCGTGGACATCGTCCAGCTGCCCGAGTCGAGGTCGTCCGTCTCGAACGGTACGTAGCCGCGCCCGCCGAACTCGTCGATGAGGAGGTACCACTTCTCCTCGGTGTTGGACCTGAAGACGGCGGGGCCCTCACCGCGGTCGACCGAGCCCTTGCCGATGCAGTCGGCCACGAAGCCGTACGAACGGGACGTGAGGTCCTGCGACTTCTCCGCCGTGATGAACTTGGAGCACGGGGTGTCCGACGACGGGTTCCGCTCGTCCTTGGTGAAACGGTAGTAACTGCCGTCGTGGCGGATGACCGTCGAGTCGATGACCGAGTACCCGGGGTCGTGCCACACCTCCGGCTCGGTGAAGGTGCGGAAGTCACGCGTGGTCGCGTACAGCATCTTGTTGTAGGTGCTGCCGGTGTGCTCCGGGTCGTCCGCCGCGTAGATCTTGGAGGCCCAGAAGACGACGTACGAGCCGAGCTTCTCGTCGTAGTACGCCTCCGGAGCCCAGGTGTTGCCGGCGGTGTCGGGCGCGACCTCCACCAGGCGCCGGTCGGTCCAGTTCACCAGGTCCGTGGACTCCCAGACCATGACCGACCTGCTGCCGGTGCGCTGGACCTGGTCCCAGCTGCCGCCCGTGCCGCCGTACATCCGCAGGTCGGTGGCGATCTGGTAGAAGGTGTCGCCCTCCGGGGAGCGGATGACGAACGGGTCGCGGAGCCCCTTGGTGCCTAGGTCCGAAGTGAGCACCGGCCTGCCGCCGTTCAGCTCCTGCCAGTGCAGCGCGTCGTCGCCCCGGCTGAGCGACATACGTATCTGCTCGCCGTCCTCGGTGCCCTCGCCGGTGAAGTAGCTCATGGCGTAGCCGGTGTACGTCCGCTCCTGCGGCAGTTCGGGCACAGCGGCGGTGAAGGTACGGCGGGCGGCCGCCCTGCCCCGGGTGACCACGGCGGTGAGCTCCACGCGCGTCGGTCCCGCACCTGGTTCCGGGCGGTGCACAATGCCTGTCGCGTCGATGACGCGGGGCTTCTGCGATCTCCAGGTGACGGTCGTGCCGTGGGCGCCCGCGGCGGGCAGCGTCAGGTTGCCGCGCACGTCGTCGAGGCCGTGCACCGTGAGCGCGGCCGCGGCCCGCGCGGTGGCTGCCCCGTCGCTGACCCCCGCGGGTCCGGCGTGGGCGGGGCCGCTGCCGGGGAACGCGAGCAGGCCGACGACGAGGGACAGGAGAGGCAGCAGAGGGGCAAGAGCTCTTCTCGCGGGGTGCGGACGCATGACTCTCCCGACGTTGTTCGGAATACCGGACGCTGTTCGTCAAATCGGACCGACGCTAGGGGTGCCGGGGACCCCCGTCAAGAGGCGCGGACGAATTCGTACGCCCTGTAGAAAGCGCTTGCCGACCCGCGTAGGGTCCTGCCCGCTGAATCCTTTCAACCCTAGTCGTCGAACACGGATTCACCCGACCCGGAACCACTCGACCCGGAACTACCCGACCCGGAACCACCCGACCTGGAGGAGCCTCGCCATGCGCCGAGCCGGAACCGCCCTGCTGGCCGCCTGCACTGCCGCTGCCGCCCTGACCGCCCTCGCGGTCACTCCCGCGGTGGCCCGGAACCGCACCACGGCCGGGCCGGACGGCCTGGACCACTGCACCGGGACGGCCCCGGTCGTCTGCCACTTCGACGTCACCCCCGGCACGTACCGGGTCGGAGCCCTTCTGGGCGGTGCGGAGGCCGGCGCGACAGCGGTCACCGCCGAGACCCGCAGGACCGTGCTCGCCGAGACCCCGAACGCCGGCGGTGAGACCGTGCGCCGCAGTTTCACCGTGGATGTGCGCGAGCCGGAGGGCGAGCCCACGGGGCCGGTCGGCAGCCCCGGACTGGACCTCGCCTTCGGCGGCACGGCACCGCGGCTCGCGGCACTCCGGGTCGAGCGGGTCCGCACGCCCCAGATCCTCCTCGCGGGCGACTCCACCGTCTGCGACCAGCCCGGCGAGCCCTACTCGGGCTGGGGGCAGCAGCTCCCGCAGTACCTCACGGACCGGCTCGCCGTCGCCAACTACGCCGACTCCGGGGAGAGCTCGCAGACCTTCCGGGACGACCCGGCCCTGTTCCCCGCCCTCCGGGACCGCATCCACCGCGGCGACCTCGTCCTCATCCAGCTCGCCCACAACGACAAGCAGACCGACCGCCCCACCTACCGGGCCAACCTCACCGCGATGATCGAGGACGTCCGGGCCGAGGGCGGCCGGCCCGTGCTCGTCACCCCGATCGTCCGCCGCTGGTTCAACACCGACGGCACGCTCGACAACGGCACCGCGCTGATCGTCAACGGCCTGGGCGTGGACCTGCCCGCCGAGGTGCGCACCCTCGCCGCCGAGCAGGGCACCCCGCTCATCGACCTCACCGCCCTGACCAAGGCGCGGGTCGAGGAGCTCGGCCCCGATGCCTCCAAAGCCCTCTACCTCTACGACGAGAAGCGCGACAACACCCACACCTCCACGCGCGGCGCCACCGAGTACGCCGCGCTCGTCCTCGGCGAACTGCGCGCCCAGCAGCTCCTCCCCCCGCGCACCGTCCGGTGACCCCGTTCCCCCACGAGAGGCGATCGCCGTGAACCATGCCGAAGTGCCCGGCCGCAGGGCCCTGCTGAGGGGAGCCCTGGGCGCAGGGGCCCTCACCGCCGTACCCGGCGTCGCCCACGCCGCGGCGCCACGCGCCCCGTACCGCAATCCCCTGGTCGAGCAACGCGCCGACCCGCACATCACCCGGCACACCGACGGCCGTTACTACTTCACCGCCAGCGCCCCCGAGTACGACCGGATCATCCTGCGTTCCTCCCGCACCCTGCCCGGCCTGAGCACCGCCGAGGAAGCGGTGATCTGGACCAGGCACACCGCCGGGGACATGGCCGCCCACATCTGGGCGCCGGAACTCCACCGCATCGGCGGCAAGTGGTACGTCTACTTCGCCTCGGCGCCCGCGGACGACGTCTGGAAGATACGGATCTGGGTGCTGGAGAACGCGAGCGCCGACCCCTTCCGCGGCACCTGGACCGAGAAGGGGCGGCTCACCACGGCCTGGGACACCTTCTCGCTCGACGCCCACACCTTCACCCACCGGGGAGGCCGCTACCTCGTCTGGGCCCAGCACGAGCCCGGCCTGGACAACAACACAGGGCTCTTCCTCTCGCGGATGGCCGACCCGTGGACGCTGACCGGTCCCCAGATCCGCCTCAGCACGCCCGAGTACGACTGGGAGTGCATCGGCTTCAAGGTCAACGAGGGAGCCGCGGTGATCAAGCGGAACGGCCGCGTCTTCATGACGTACTCCGCGAGCGCGACCGATGCCAACTACTGCATGGGCCTCCTCACCGCGGACGCCCGCAGTGACCTGATGGACCCGGCCTCCTGGGCCAAGTCCCCGGAGCCCGTCTTCATCAGCAGCGAGGAGACCGGGCAGTACGGTCCTGGCCACAACTCCTTCACCGTGGCCGAGGACGGCCGGACCGACGTGCTCGTCTACCACGCACGGCCGTACCGGGAGATCGCCGGCGACCCGCTGCACGACCCCAACCGGCACACCCGGATCCAACGGCTGGCCTGGAAGGCGGACGGCACGCCGGACTTCGGCATCCCGGTGGCCGACTCCGCCTGACGCCTGACCCCCGGCGCCTGACGCCCGGCGCCTGAAGCCCGGCGCCTGACGCCGGAACCGGCCACGGCCGACCGGCCGGGGCCGGTCCGCGGCATTGACGCGTCCCATGTCCCTGCCTATCTTTCGTTCGAAGTTCTGGGCAACGTCCGATATATCGAACCGCGAACCCCTGGAGCGTCCATGCCGTACCCGCATCCGTGGTCCCGGCTCACCGTCCCCGTCGCCGCGCTCCTCCTCGGAACGCTGCTTGCCGCGCCCGCCCGCGCCGACGACACCGCACCTGCGGCGGAGCCGGCCGAATACTCCCTCACCGTCCACCCGGACCGCACCGGCCCCGCCATCGACGACTCGATGTACGGCGTCTTCTACGAGGACATCAACCACGCGGCCGACGGAGGGCTGTACGCCGAACTCGTCCAGAACAGGTCCTTCGAGTACGACCGCGCCGACAACGCCGCGTACTCGGCCATGACCGCCTGGAGTCCCACCGCGGTGTCCGGCGGTACGGGGCAGGCCCGGACCCTGGACGACGACGAGCGTCTGGGCGAACGCAACCGCCGGTACCTGCGCCTCGACCTCGACGGCGGCGCGGGCGGACGGGCCGGCTTCGGAGTGACCAACTCCGGTTACAACGAGGGCCTGCGCATACGCGAGGGCGCCCGCTACGACTTCTCCGTCTGGGCACGCACCGACCGGGCCGAGGGCACCGCGCTGACCGTCGGAGCGACCGCGGCGGACGGCACCACGCTCACCGCACCGCTGCGTATCACCGTGCGCGGAGACCGCTGGGCGAAGTACACGGGCACCCTCACCGCCCGCACCGCGGCCGCGGACGGCCGGCTCGCCGTGACGGCCGGGGGCAGCGGCACCGTACGGCTCGACATGATCTCCCTCTTCCCCCGGGACACCTACAAGGGACGGGCGAACGGGCTCCGCAAGGACCTCGCGGAGAAGACCGCCGCACTGGAACCCGGCTTCCTGCGCTTCCCGGGCGGCTGCCTCGTCAACACGGGAAGCCATGAGGCGTACGAGGCGCCCGGCTGGGAGCGCAAGCGCTCCTACCAGTGGAAGGACACCATCGGCCCGGTCGAGCAGCGCCCCGTCAACGCCAACTTCTGGGGCTACAACCAGACCTACGGCCTCGGCTACTACGAGTACTTCCAGTTCGCCGAGGACATCGGCGCGATGGCGCTGCCCGTCGTGCCCGCACTCGTCACCGGCTGCGGCCAGAACAAGGCGACCGACGACCCCGAACTGCTGGAACGGCACATTCAGGACACCCTCGACCTGATCGAGTTCGCCAACGGCCCGGCCGGCTCCACCTGGGGGGCGAAGCGCGCCGCCATGGGCCACCGCGCGCCGTTCGGACTCACCCACCTGGAGGTCGGCAACGAGGAGAACCTCCCGGACGAGTTCTTCACCCGCTTCACCCGGTTCCGCGAGGCCATCGAGGCCAGGTACCCGGACATCACCGTGGTCAGCAACTCCGGCCCGGACGACAGCGGCACCACCTTCGACCGGGCCTGGCAGCTCAACCGGGACGCCGACGTCGCCATGGTCGACGAGCACTACTACAACAGCCCGCAGTGGTTCCTCGAGAACAACGCCCGCTACGACACCTACGACCGCAACGGCCCCGAGGTGTTCCTCGGCGAATACGCCTCGCTCGACAACCGCTTCTCCAACGCCCTCGCCGAAGCCGCCTTCATGACCGGCCTCGAACGCAACGCGGATGTCGTGAAGCTCGCCTCCTACGCCCCGCTCCTCGCCGACACGAACGACGCGCAGTGGCGCCCGGACATGATCTGGTTCGACAACGAGAAGTCATGGGGTTCGGCCAACTACGAGGTGCAGAAGCTCTTCATGAACAACGTCGGCGACCGGGTCGTGCCGAGCGCCGCGTCCACCACACCCGCGGTCTCCGCACCGATCACCGGCGCCGTCGGGCTGTCGACCTGGGCGACCAGTGCCGCGTACGACGACGTCGAGGTCACCGGCGAGGACGGCACCCGGCTGCTGAGCGACGACTTCTCCACCGGGGACACGCAGTGGACGAAGGCGGCGGGCCGCGGCGCCTGGGCCGTCCAGGACGGGGCGTACGTCCAGTCCGACGAGAGTGCCGAGGACACCCTGGTCACGGCCGGCGACCCCGGCTGGCAGAACTACGACCTGCGGGTCAGGGCGACGAAGAAGGCGGGCAAGGAGGGCTTCCTCGTCGCCTTCGGGGTCAAGGACACCGGGAACAAGTACTGGTGGAACCTCGGAGGCTGGGGCAACACCCGCTCCGCCGTGGAGAAGACGGTCGACGGCGCCAACCGGACGATGACCGAGGACAGCACGACGATCGAGACGGGACGCGCCTACGACCTCAGGATCCAGGTGCGCGACCGGCAGGTCACCCTCTTCCTCGACGGGAAGCAGTGGGGCACCTTCACCGACGACAAGCCCGCCGAACCCTTCCGGCAGGTGGTCACCCGGGACGACGCCACGGGCGAACTCGTGGTCAAGGTGGTCAACGCCCAGGCGTCGGATGCCAGGACCAGGATCGACCTGGGGGCGAAGCCGGCCTCACGGACCGCCCGGCTGACCGTGCTCCGGGCGGCTCCGGACGCGGTGAACACCGCCGACGACCGGCAGGTGGCGCCACGGAAATCGACCCTGCGGGTCGACGGACGCGTACTCACCCACACGTTCCCGGCGCACTCCGTGACCTTCCTGCGCATCAAGGAATAGGGCGGGAACAGCGAAAACCCCCAGGGTGACCTGGGGGTTTTCTGCTGGTGTCCGAGGGGGGACTTGAACCCCCACGCCCGATAAAGGGCACTAGCACCTCAAGCTAGCGCGTCTGCCATTCCGCCACCCGGACCGGGTGTGTGCCGACCGGGCAGGGCCCGTTCCGACGTGGAAAACCATAGCAAACATTCGGGGGTGCTCGATCACGCCCCATGACGTGTGAAAGGCACGTAACGAGGAGCGGGCGGTCTTGGGTGTGCGGGGCAGGCGCGCGAGGATGAGGGGGAGCACCACCGCGACAGTGGAAGGAAGCAGCGTGAGCGAGACCAACACGGCTCGGACCGTCTCCGGTGAGGATGAGGTCGTGGACCTCTGTCGTGACCTGATCAGGATCGACACCAGCAACTACGGCGACCACTCGGGCCCCGGCGAGCGGCTCGCCGCCGAGTACATCGCCGAGAAGCTCGCCGAGGTCGGGCTGGAACCGCAGATCATCGAGTCCCACAAGGGCCGGGCCTCCACCGTGGCCCGGATCGAGGGCGAGGACCCCTCCAAGCCCGCGCTGCTGATCCACGGGCACACCGATGTGGTGCCCGCCAACGCGGCCGACTGGACGCACGACCCGTTCTCCGGCGAGATCGCGGACGGCTGCGTCTGGGGCCGGGGCGCGGTCGACATGAAGGACATGGACGCGATGACCCTCGCGGTCGTCCGCGACCGCATGCGCAGCGGGCGCAAGCCCCCGCGTGACATCGTGCTGGCCTTCCTCGCGGACGAGGAGGCGGGCGGCACGTTCGGGGCTCGCCACCTCGTCGACAACCACCGGGACCTCTTCGACGGCGTCACCGAGGCGATCGGCGAGGTCGGCGGCTTCTCGTTCACCGTCAACGAGAACCTGCGCCTCTACCTGGTGGAGACCGCGCAGAAGGGCATGCACTGGATGCGGCTCACCGTGGACGGCACGGCAGGCCACGGGTCCATGACAAACAACGACAACGCGATCACCGAGCTCTGCGAGGCCGTCGGCAGGCTCGGCCGGCACAAGTGGCCGGTCCGGGTGACCAAGACCGTGCGGTCCTTCCTCGACGAGCTGTCCGACGCGCTGGGCACCCCGCTCGACCCGGAGGACATGGAGGCGACGCTCGCCAAGCTCGGCGGGATCGCCAAGATGGTCGGCGCCACCCTGCGGAACTCCGCCGCTCCCACCATGCTCGGCGCCGGGTACAAGGTGAACGTGATCCCCGGACAGGCCACCGCGCACGTGGACGGGCGCTTCCTGCCCGGTTACGAGGACGAGTTCCTGGCGGACCTCGACCGGATCCTCGGCCCGCGGGTCAAGCGCGAGGACGTGCACGGCGACAAGGCGCTGGAGACCAGCTTCGACGGCTCCCTGGTGGACGCGATCCAGCTCGCGCTCAAGGCCGAGGACCCGATCGCCCGCGCCGTGCCCTACATGCTCTCCGGCGGTACCGACGCGAAGTCCTTCGACGACCTCGGTATCCGCTGCTTCGGCTTCGCCCCGCTGAAGCTGCCGCCGGAGCTGGACTTCGCGGGCATGTTCCACGGTGTGGACGAGCGGGTACCGGTGGACGGCCTGAAGTTCGGCACCCGGGTGCTCGACCGCTTCATCGACCACTCCTGAGTCCTGGAGCAGCGGGAACGCCGGCGGCAGCCGAATTCGCCAGCGTGTACGCACCTCACCAGAAAGGGTGAAAGGGGTCACGCACTCGTAGCCCCCCAACTCCCTCCTCGTTACAGGTGATGCGGTCCGCGGCTGGGACCGCACTTGTCAACCAGGAGGAATAATGATCAAGAAGGTCGTCGCAATCGCGGCTGCTACCGGTGGTCTCGTGCTCGCGGGTGCGGGTATGGCTTCTGCCGACGCCGGCGCCCAGGGTGCTGCCATCGGCAGCCCCGGCGTGCTCTCGGGCAACGTCATCCAGGTTCCGGTCCACGTTCCGGTGAACGTGTGCGGCAACACCATTTCCGTGATCGGGCTGCTGAACCCGGCCTTCGGCAACGCCTGCGTCAACGACTGACGTTGAACACCAACCCGTAAGGGTGTGAGTCCGGTCGGCCCCGGAGTGCGCGCCATGCACTCCGGGGCCGCTGGGCATTCGGCCCTCGCACGGTTGTGCCGAGGGCATTCGGAAGGCAGAAGGCAGGAAACAAACCTATGCGACAGGTCACACGTAAAGGCCTGATCACCATGGCAGCGGCGGGCGGAGTGCTCGCGCTCAGTGGTGGCTACGCACACGCCGACTCGGGAGCCGCAGGCGGCGCGTCGAACTCACCGGGGGTGCTGTCGGGGAACTCGATCCAGGTCCCGATCGACGTACCGGTCAACGTCTGCGGAAACTCCGTGAACGTCGTCGGCCTGCTCAATCCCACGATCGGCAACGAATGCGGGAACGGATCGTCGGATGCCGGTCCCGGCCACACCCGGGACGACGGCGCCCCGTCCGGTCACGGTCGCGGACACGGCGGCTCCGGCAGCCAGGCCTCCGGGCACGAGGGCCGGGGCAGCGGCGAGGGGACCGGCAGGCACCGCGCCCCCGGCGCCTCCGCCCAGGGGGAGGCTAAGGGGTCACCCGGTATCGGCTCCGGCAACCAGGTGCAGGTGCCGGTCGAGATTCCCGTGAACCTCTGCGGCAACAGCGTCACCATCGGTGGCCTGCTCAACCCGGTCTTCGGCAACAGCTGCGAGAACGACTCGGAGGTCGGCCCTCCGCCCGTCGTACCGCAGACGCCCCACACCCCCGAGGAGCCGGCACTGCCGCCCGCGCAGGTTCCGCCCGCTCCCGAGGCCCAGCTCGTCCCCGGCCCGCAGCTCGCACAGACCGGTGCGGGCGGGCTCGACCTGCTGGTCCCGGCGAGCGCCGGCCTGCTGCTCGCCGGTGCGGGTACGGTCCTGTACCGCCGCTCGCGCAGCGCCGCATAACGGCACCGCGACCTCTCGCGTACGGCGTCGTCGAGGGAGCGGGTTCCGCAGACGCGGGACCCGCTCCGCGCTACCAGGTGGCCCGGAGCTGGCGGATGATCCGGCGGCGCAACCGGACGCGGCGGCTGCCGTCCAGGCGCAGGGTCAGGCGGTCCAACTCCCAGTGCCCGTACTCGGCATGGTCGGTCAGCAGGCGGGTCGCTTCCTTGCGGGAGACCCCGCGCGGCACGTACACGTCGACAAATTCGTATTCCGGCATCGCATCTATTGTGCGTGCAGAGCCCCGGTACGGATAGCGTCTGCACTATGTCTGATGCTGCGCAGCCCACCGCTGCCGAGGTACGCGCCGCCGCCGATGCAGTCAAAACCGCGCTCGACCGCCACCTCGAGGCGGTCGAGCGCCGTACCGGGGACGACGACCCCGCTGTTTACGACGCGTTCAACGCACTGGCCGCTGCGGCCGAGGTCTACGACGAATTCCTCTACGACCGCTACGACGAGGTCACCCCCTTCGAGATCCCCGGCGCGGAGGACTCACTGCCGCCGTACGCCGGTCCGGAGGAGCCGCACGCCCTCAGTGTGCTGATCAGGCGCGACTACGCGGTGGTGGAACCCCCGCGGCTGCTCGCCCAGGCCCAGCGGCTCGCCGACCTGGACCCCGACCAGCACGACAGCGACACCGTGCCCGTGGTCGGTACCAGCGTGCATGCCGCGCTGGGCGTGCTCTTCGGCGAGTACGAGGCGGACGAGATCGCGTCCCGGCACAAGGAATTCGGTCTGGAGGAGGGCGACTCCACGCTGTGGGTCTCCGCCGTGGACGAGCTTCCCGAGCCGGGGGAGTGGCTCGGGGCACCGTTCGACGACGCCGATCCGGCGCAGGTGGTCTGCCGCTTCGACGTCAGCTCGGTCTTCGACGAGGACGAGCTGGACGGTGACGCGGACGCTTCCGTGGTGGGCGGCTCCTGACCCTGCGGACGGAAGGCCCCGGCACGCACCGGGGCCTTCGTCCTGCTGTCCGGGGCGCGCCGGGGTCCCCTAGGAGGCGTCCGGGGTCGGCAGAGCCTCCAGGAGGGGGCGCAGCCGCGTCGTCCGCTCCTGGGCGGGGATCTCGGCGACCGCGCGCGGCAGTGCCTGGTCCACCCCGTGCACCACGGACAGATGGCGCTCACCGCGGCTGAACGCGGTGTACACCCACGGACGGCTCAGGCCCTGAGCGGCATCGCCCGGCAGGACGACGACCACGGCGGGCCAGCGCATTCCGGCCGCCTGATGGGCGCTGAGGGCCCAGCTGTGCCGTACCGACGACTCCACCGCGTCCGGGGGTACGACGACGGGTGTGCCCGCACAGTCCAGGTGCAGTCCGGCGGCGTCGGCCGAGACGACCGAACCCGGCACGGCCCTGCCGGGAGCCGGTACGTGGACGACCCGGTCGCCCGGGTCGAAGCCGCCGAATCTGCCGGGGCCCGGATTGAGCCGCTCCTTGAGTGCCGCGTTGAGTGCCTTGGTGCCGGCGGAGCCACCGTGTCCGACGGTGATCACCTGGGTGTCGGACGACGGCACGCCGATGGCACGCGGCACCGAGTCGGCGACGAGCTGCACGGTGCGGTGGACCGCCTCACCCGCATCGCGGACGGGGACGATCACGACTTCCCGGCCGGGCGCCTCGACCTGGGTGAGCTCACCGATTCCGATGCCCGAGACGAGCTCGCCGATCGGTCCGGGGTCCGGTGTGCGCGACACCACCTGCGGGCACGCGCGTGCCGCCAGCACGTCCGCGAACACCCGGCCCGCGCCGGCGGAACCCAGCACCCCCGGGTCGCCGCTCAGCACCAGCCGGGTCCCGTCGGCGAGGGACTCCACCAGCATCGCGGCGGTCTCCACATCGAGCTGCGGCGCGTCCAGCACGACCAGCAGGTCCAGTGCGAGGGCACCGTCGGTGTCCCGGCCGGTGCCCGCCGCACCGGAGAGCAGATCCCGCAGGGTGAGCGCGGCCTGCGGATCACCGACCGCGGTGGCCAGCCTGTGCCGGCCGTCCACACTGTGGGTCGCGCCGAGGGCGCGCAGCCCCAGACCCTGCGCGGCGGCGATGAGGGCGGCGGGTTCCGCCCGGGCACTCTCGCCACCGCTGTGGGCGACGAGTCCGGCGGTCGCCACCGTCCTGATCAGCTCGGCCGCCGAGGGCGACGGGGCGGCGGCAGCGGCCTGGGTCCAGTCGGCGCCCTTCTCACAGGCGTTGACCAGCCGTGCGAGGCCGTCGGCGAGGCTCTCCTCGGCCAGCGCGTACCGGTCGAGGCCCAGCAGGACCTGTACCGGCTCCTGCTCGTCGTGTGCGTCCTGTGCGCCGTCCTCGTCGTCCCCCTCCGGTTCCTCGGGCTCCGCGGCGTCCGCGGGGTCGAGGCCGTCCTGGAAGACGAGCACGACGCCCTCGGCGACGGCGTGCTCAACGGCGGCGTCGGGGTCGGTGACCGCGCGCTCGGCCAGCGCCGCACGTACCTGCGAGGCGTCCAGCGCGGTATGGCCCTGGAGGGCGGCACGCTCCAGCAGCCAGCCCACGAGCGCCGCCGTACGCCGCTCGTCGTCCGGGCCGCACTCCGTGCCGAGCAGAGCCCTGGCGAAGCCGTCCGCCTGCTCGGGACGGACCCCGGGCACGGACAACAGCTGCCAGGGGTTCTCGCGCAGGATGCCGGCGGCCTGTTCGCCGAGGGTCACGGCAGCCGGGCGTGCCATGGCCTCGGGCGCGCCGCCCTCGGCGAGCACCGCCGCGACGGCGTCCGCCGCCTCGGGCGAGGCGGTGTGCGTGGGCTGCTGTTCGGCGGACCGGGGCCGGGCGGGCGAGGGCGATGCGTATGCGGGTCCGGTGGTGGCGGCCGGGCGGGGCGCGGGCGTCGACGCGCGCGGCTCGAAGAACGCCGTGGCCGCCTTCTCGCCGCTCTCGACGGCGCGCACGGCTGCGAGGAGGTCGGCAGCCGGGCCGCTCAGCTTCGTACCGGCGGGGATGGGCCCTTCCTTCTCGGCCTTGCGCTTCTCGATCCGCTCACGGAGCTCGCGCTGAGCCGCCAGCTCGATCTCGGCCTCCGAGAGCGCGGGAGCCGCGGCGGCTGCGGGCGTGCCGTCCGCCTCGGTTCCGACGGGTGCCTCGGAGTCCGCGGGGACTTCAAGGTCTGCGGCGGTCCCGGACTCTGCGGAGGCGTCGAGGGCTGCAGGGACCTCGGAGCTCGCGGGAGCCTGTTCCGCACCGCTCCCTTCGGCCCCTTCGTCGCCGGGCGTGACGGTGGCGCCGACAGCGCCGTCGGAGCCCGCGTCCTCGCGGTCCTCGTGGTTCTCGGCCGCGGGGTCCGGGGTTTCCCCCCGGGGAAGGGCAGTCACAGCGTGCTCCAGTCCTGGTCGGGATAGCGGTGCACGGGCGCCGACACATCGTCGAGCGCCTGGCAGATCTCGTCAGGAAGACTAAGCGCCTCCACTGACAAGGCCTCGGAGAGCTGCTGCGCGTTGCGCGCGCCGATGATCGGGGCCACCACTCCCGGGCGGTCCCGCACCCAGGCCAGCGCGACCATGAGCGGTGTCGTGGCGAGGCCGTCCGCAGCCGTGGCCACCGCGTCGACGATCCGGCTCGCCGGGTCGTCGAGATACGGCTCGACGAAGGGGGCGAGGTGCTCGGAGGCGCCCCGCGAATCGGACGGCGTGCCGGTGCGGTACTTGCCGGTCAGCACCCCGCGGCCCAGCGGGGACGAAGGGAGCAGCCCCACTCCGAGATCCAGCGCCGCGGGCAGCACCTCCCGCTCGATGCCCCGCTGCAGCAGCGAGTACTCCATCTGCGTGCTGGCCAGCCGGGTACGCAGACCGGGCGCCGCGAGCTGCCAGGTGGCCGCCTTGGCCAGCTGCCAGCCGCTGAAGTTCGACACCCCCGCATAGCGGACGCGTCCCGAGGACACCGCCAGGTCCAGTGCCTGCAGGGTCTCGTCCAACGGCGTCACGGGGTCGAAGGCGTGGACCTGCCACAGGTCGACGTAGTCCGTCCCGAGCCGCTCCAGGGACGCGTCGAGCGCTGCCAGCAGATGCCCGCGCGATCCGTCGAAGCGGCGGTACGGATCGGGCACGCTGCCGGCCTTGGTCGCGATGACCAGATCCTGCCGGGGCACCAGGTTGTCGACGAGCCGGCCGAGGAGGTACTCGGACTCCCCGCCGCCGTACACATCGGCTGTGTCGATCAGCGTGCCGCCGGCGTCCCAGAAGGCTTTCAGCTGGTCGGCAGCATCGTGCTCGTCGGTGTCCCGGCCCCAGGTGAGGGTGCCGAGCCCGACCCGGGACACGCGAAGGCCGGTACGGCCGAGATGCCTCTGCTCCATGGGCGCTGAGATTACTGGCCAAGGCCCCACAGGGTGGAAGCCTGTGGACAACCGAACTGAGGGCCGTCGAGCCTGCCGGATCCCCGGCATGCGCGCTAGAGTCCGGGACACAGGGACGTTACTCATCAGTAGAGGGAGCGCGGCATGCGGCTCGGCATCAATCTCGGTTACTGGGGCGCGGGCATGGACGGCGACAACCTCGCCGTCGCCCAGGAGGCCGACCGCCTCGGTTACGACGTCTGCTGGGCGGCCGAGGCCTACGGCTCCGACGTACCGACCGTTCTTGCCTGGGTCGCCGCCCAGACCGAGTCCATCGACGTCGGGTCCGCCATCATGCAGATCCCGGCCCGTCAGCCCGCCATGACGGCGATGACCGCGGCCACTCTCGACTCGCTCTCCGGAGGCCGGTTCCGCCTGGGCCTCGGTGTGTCGGGGCCGCAGGTCTCCGAGGGCTGGTACGGCGTCAAGTTCGACAAGCCGCTGGCCCGCACCCGCGAGTACGTCGACATCGTGCGCAAGGCCATGTCCCGCGAGCGCCTCTCCTACGAGGGGGAGCACTGGACGCTGCCGCTCCCCGACGGCCCGGGCAAGCCCATCAAGCTCACCGTCCACCCCCAGCGCGAGCACATCCCGCTCTACATCGCCGCGATCGGCCCGAAGAACCTGGAGCAGACCGGCGAGATCGCCGACGGAGCCCTGCTCATCTTCCCCTCCGCCGAGCACCTCGAGGACACCGCGGTCAAGCACCTGCGGGCCGGCCGGGAGAAGGCCGGGAAGACCATGGAGGGCTTCGACGTCTGTCCGACGCTGCCGCTCGCCATCGGCGACGACATCAACGGCCTCGCCGACATGTTCCGCCCGTACACCGCGCTGTACGTCGGCGGCATGGGCAGCCGCAAGCAGAACTTCTACAACCAGTTGGCCCAGCGCATGGGGTACGAGAAGGAAGCCGCCGAGATCCAGGACAAGTACCTGGCCGGCGACAAGGCGGGCGCCGCCGCCGCCGTGCCGCACCAGCTCATCGACCAGACCACGCTACTCGGCTCGGTGGAGCGGATCGCCGAGCGTATGCAGGCGTACGCCGCCGCCGGAGTCACCACGCTGACGCTCGCCCCGGCCGGCTTCACGCTCGAGGAGCGTCTCGCGGCCCTGCGCGCGGGCACGGACGCCCTGGAGCACTCCGGCCTCGCCGCGTAGCTGCCGCGCCCCCGGGACAGCACTACGGCCGTGGTGGGGGCTCGGGGGTCCTCCCCGCCACGGCCGTCACAGGGAACAACGCGCACCGCGCCCCACGGTTACGCCCCCCGACCCGGCCGTCCGGCCGTCCGGACAGGGCGGGGGCCCGTTCGGCCCTGCCTGGCCCCCCTCGTGTTGCCCGCCGCCCGGTTCCGCCATTGACTTTGTTTCTGCGGACACGGTGCGAAGGGTGGCAGTGATGCTCTCGGCAAAGAGTCTTTTTCAGGAGATCCTCGACGACGACGACGCCTTCCGGCTGTTCTGCTCCATCGCAGCCAGCGGGGAGTCGCAGGGCGGCTGGGAGAACGGCCGCATCGCCGCCCTCGTCCCGAGGAGCCTGCGCGATCTCGCCCCCAAGATCACCCGGCACGGGGCGGACGAGGACAAGCACGGCCGGATCTTCAACGCCCTGCTGAAGCAGCGCGGGCTCGAACCCGTGGTCGTGCCGTACGAGACCGACTACACGCTGCTCCTGGAGAAGCACGGCATCGGCCTCGCCCATGACCAGCTCAACCGTGACGAACCGCTGTCGGAGCGGGACATCATCGTCTACCTCGCCCACAGCAGGGTCACGGAGCAGCGCGCCTCCGAGCAGATGCAGCTGCTGCGCAGGTACTTCGCGGACCATCCCGCACTCGGCCGCGCGGTGAAGATGATCTCGCGGGACGAGGACAACCACCTCGCCTACTGCCACGAGGAACTGCTCCGCTTCGCCCGGGCCGGCCACGGCCGGACGATTCAGGCCGTCCTGCGGGAGTGCGCCCTCGCCGAGATCCGGGTGTACCGGGACGTCAGCCTCGCCGTGATGAGCCACATGGGCACCGTGCTGCGCTGGCCCCGCGCCAAGGCGGCCGTCCTGGCCGCGGGGATCCACGGGATGTACGCGTACGAGCGGCTGGCCGGCTGGCGGCGCATGGTGAGCCTCGAACCGCCCGCACGGCGCAACGCGCTGGGCGGCCCCGCGACGCCGGAGGCCGAGTACGCGTGACGGACGGGCCCGGCCCGGTCCGGACGGGTGGCGCTACATCCAGCCGCGGTGTTTGAACAGGCGGTACAGGCCGAAGACCGCGCAGCCCATCAGCCCGATCACCGCCGGGTACGTCCACACCCAGTGCAGCTCGGGCATGTGATCGAAGTTCATGCCGTAGATGCCGGCCACCATGGTCGGTACGGCGGCCATGGCCGCCCACGCCGAGATCTTCCGCATGTCGTCGTTCTGCCGCACCCCCATCTGCGCCAGATGCGCCGACAGAATGTCCGAGAGCAGCCGGTCGAGCCCCTCCACATGTTCGTTGGCACGCGTCAGGTGGTCGCTGACGTCCCGGAAGAACGGCTGTGAGTGCTTGTCGACGAAAGGCACGCCCGCGCCCGCGAGCCGGGTCATCGGCGCGCTCAGCGGGCCGGTCGCCCGGCGGAATTCCAGTACCTGCCGTTTGAAGGTGTAGATGCGGGCGGCGGTGTTCTTCGCGTCCCCGGTGCCGCTCGGGGCGAACACCTGCGCCTCCAGCTCCGACAGGTCCGCCTGGAGCTCGGCGGCGACCTCGATGTAGTGGTCGACCGCCGCGTCGCTGACCGCGTACAGCACTGCCGTGGGGCCGTGCCTGAGCACCTCGGGCTCGGCCTCGAGCCGACGGCGTACCGCTGCGAGAGGCGCCCCCTCGCCGTGGCGGACCGTCACCACGAAGGAGTCACCTATGAAGATCATCAGCTCGTCGGTGCTGACCGTGTCGCTCTCCGGCTCGTAGACCACGGGCTTGATGACGGCGAACAGGGAGTCGTCGTAGATCTCGAGCTTGGGGCGCTGATGTGCGCGGAGAGCGTCCTCCACCGCCAGGGGGTGCAGTCCGAACTCGCTGCTGACGAGGTCGAACTCCTTCTCCGTGGGCTCGTGCAGTCCGATCCAGACAAAGGCGTCCCCGGCCTCCCGCGCTTCGCCCAGGGCGTCGGAGAAGTCGGCGGGGCCGTCGGTCCGGCGCCCGTCCCGGTAAATGCCGCAGTCCACGATCACGCGCGCATTCTTCCCTGCATCGTGCCTCCTCGCACCTTCGACGTGCCCTCTACGCTGGCACGTATGCCCACGCTCATCCTTGTACGCCACGGACGCTCGACCGCCAACACCGCCGGAGTGCTCGCGGGGCGGACCCCCGGTGTCTCCCTCGACGAACGCGGCGCCGAACAGGCGGCCGCGCTGCCCGGACGGCTGGCCGCACTCAGCCTCGTCGCGGCCGTCAGCAGCCCCCTGCAGCGCTGCCGCGAGACGCTCCAGCCCCTGCTCGAGGCCCGGCCGGGCCTCGTCCTGCGGACCGAGGAGCGGATCAGTGAATGCGACTACGGGGACTGGTCGGGGCGCAAGCTCGCCGAGCTCTCCGACGAACCGCTGATGTCCGTCGTGCAGCAGCACCCCTCGGCCGCGGCGTTCCCCGGCGGCGAGTCCATGCGGGCCATGCAGGCCAGGGCCGTGGACGCCGTACGGGACTGGAACGGCCGGATCGAGGCGGAACACGGCGACGACGCCACGTACGTGATGTGCTCGCACGGCGACATCATCAAGGCCCTCGTGGCCGACGCGCTCGGCATGCATCTCGACCTCTTCCAGCGCATTCACGCCGACCCCTGCTCGGTCACCGCGATCCGCTACAGCCGGCTTCGCCCCTTTCTCCTGCGCCTCGGCGACACCGGCGACTTCGCCTCCCTGGCACCGCGCGAACAGCCCCTGGGGGCCGACGCGGCGGGGGAGGAGGCAACGGATGCGGCCGTCGGGGGCGGCGCGGGGGCGCCGTGATCTCTCCGCGCAGTAGGGTGGACGCGCCGTAGAGGCCTTGCGGGGGGCATCCCCCCGGGGCCCGGTCGGCGCCCATTCGCCTTCATATTTCAAGGGAGACAGGACGTGTCCCGTCAGGTGTTCCTCTACGACCCCCCGGACCGTTTCGTGGCCGGTACGGTCGGGCTGCCTGGCCGCCGTACGTTTTTCCTGCAGGCATCCTCGACGGGACGGGTCACCAGTGTGGCCCTGGAGAAGACCCAGGTTGCCGCGTTGGCCGAACGGATCGACGAACTCCTCGACGAGGTCGTCCGGCGGACCGGCGGCAATTCACCGGTGCCGGCGGTGGCACCCATGGACGTCACCGACACCGCCCCGCTCGACGCCCCGGTCGAGGAGGAGTTCAGGGTCGGCACGATGGCGCTGGCCTGGGACGGTGAGGAACAGCGCATGATCGTCGAGGCGCAGGCACTCGTCGAGCTGGACGCGGACTCCGAGGACGACCTCGCCGAGGCCGAGGAAAGGCTCCTGCAGGACGAGGAGAACGGCCCGCCGATGCTCCGGGTCCGGCTGAGCGGCGCGCAGGCCCGGGCGTTCGCCAAGCGCGCCCTGGACGTCGTGAACGCCGGCCGCCCGCCGTGCCCGCTCTGCAGCCTGCCGCTCGACCCGGAAGGACACGTATGCCCGCGCCAGAACGGATACCGTCGCGGGGCCTGACGGAGGCCGGACTGAAGACCCTGCTCGCCCAGGGGGAGCTCACGGTCCTCGGACAGGTCCGCGGTGCGTCGAACGCCGTGCTCTACTGCACGGTCGCGTACGAGGGCGAGGAACGCCCCTGCGTGTACAAGCCGGTGGCCGGGGAGCAGCCTCTGTGGGACTTCCCGGACGGCACGCTCGCCCAGCGCGAGGTGGCGGCCTACGAGCTCTCCGAGGCGACCGGATGGGGGCTCGTACCGCCGACGGTGCTGCGTGAGGGCCCCTACGGCGAGGGCATGTGCCAGCTGTGGATCGAGGCGGACGAGAGCGCGGAGGAGTCCGGGGCCGACGGCGGCGGTGTCCACGGACTGCCGCCGCTGCTCGGGCTCGTCGAGGACGAGGAGCCGGGGGACGGCTGGAAGGCCGTGGGGTTCGCGGAGGTGGGGGAGGGGAAGACCGCGCTGCTGGTGCACGCGGACGACCCCCGGCTGCGCAGGCTCGCGGTCCTGGACGCGGTGATCAACAACGGTGACCGCAAGGGCGGGCATCTGCTGCCCGCCCCCGGAGGCCGGCTGTTCGGCATCGATCACGGCGTCACCTTCAACGCCGACGACAAGCTGCGGACCCTGCTGTGGGGCTGGGCGGGCGAGCCGCTGACGGCCGAGGCGGTCGAGGTGCTGGACGCGCTGGCCGCCGAACTGGAACCGGGTGCGGCGCTGGCCACCCGGTTGGGGGAACTCATCACCGCGGTGGAGCTCGACGCACTGCGGGAGCGGGTTTCCGGGCTGCGGAAGTCCGGGAGGCACCCGCAGCCGAGCGGGGAGTGGCCGGCGATTCCGTGGCCACCGGTGTGAGAGCGGCGCTCTCCCGGCGGCAGGTGGCGGAAGGCCGGACGGTGGGTCCGGAGGGCGGATTCCCCGGTGCGGGAGTGCGCCGCCGGCTGTCCGCCCCCGGCCGTTAGCGGAAAAGCCCCGCACGTACAAGACCGCCTCTTCGGCCAGGATCCTTGATCCGGTTCGTATCCGGAAGCATCGTCCGGTTACGCTCATGACATGCATGCCTGGCCCGCTTCTGAGGTCCCCGCCCTGCCTGGCAAGGGCCGCGACCTTCGGATCCACGACACCGCGACCGGCGGACGGATCACCCTTGACCCCGGTCCCGTCGCCCGCATCTATGTCTGCGGCATCACGCCGTACGACGCGACCCACATGGGTCATGCGGCGACCTACAACGCGTTCGACCTCGTTCAGCGCGTGTGGCTCGACACCAAGCGGCAGGTTCACTACGTCCAGAATGTGACCGACGTGGACGATCCGCTGCTGGAGCGGGCCGTGCGCGACGGTCAGGACTGGACCGAGCTCGCGGAGCGCGAGACGGCACTCTTCCGGGAGGACATGACCGCCCTGCGCATGCTTCCCCCGCAGCACTACATCGGGGCGGTGGAGGCGATACCCGGCATCGTCCCGCTGGTCGAACGCCTCAGGGACGCGGGTGCCGCATACGAGCTCGACGGCGACGTGTACTTCTCCGTCGACTGCGACCCGCACTTCGGTGAGGTCTCGGGGCTCGACGCCGACGCGATGCGCCTGCTCTCCGCCGAGCGCGGCGGTGACCCGGACCGGCCGGGCAAGAAGAACCCGCTCGACCCGATGCTCTGGATGGCCGCCCGTGAGGGCGAGCCGAGCTGGGACGGCGCCAGCCTCGGCCGCGGCCGGCCCGGCTGGCACATCGAGTGCGTCGCCATCGCGCTGGACCACCTCGGCATGGGCTTCGACATCCAGGGGGGCGGGTCCGACCTCGCCTTCCCGCACCACGAGATGGGTGCCTCGCACGCGCAGGCACTGACCGGCGAGCATCCGTTCGCCCGTGCCTACGTGCACGCCGGCATGGTCGCCCTGAACGGCGAGAAGATGTCCAAGTCCAAGGGCAACCTCGTCTTCGTCTCGGCGCTGCGCCGCGACGACGTGGACCCCGCGGCGATCAGGCTGGCGCTGCTCTCGCACCACTACCGGTCCGACTGGGAGTGGACCGACCAGGTGCTCGCCGACGCCGTCGCGCGTCTCGCGACCTGGCGTGCCGCCGTCTCCCGGCCCGACGGGCTCTCCGCGGACGCACTGGTCGAGGAGGTCCGAGAGGCCCTGGCCGACGACCTGGACGCTCCGGCGGCGCTCGCCGCCGTGGACCGCTGGGCAGCCCGGCAGAACTCCGCCGGCGGTACGGACGAGGGTGCGCCCGGTCTCGTCTCGCGCACCGTCGACGCCCTGCTGGGTGTCGCCCTGTAACAGCCGGATGCGTGACCGCACCGCGTGACCCGATCCCGAGGACCGGCCCCCGACTTCTTCACGAAGTCGGGGGCCGGTTCCCTTTTGTCCGTGGTCAATTGCTCGAAGTTGCGCTAAAAGCGCTCTATGCAATCATCAACGCGCATCAGAGTGGCGGCAGTTGCCGGCCTGCTCGGACTGCTCGCGGTACTCGCGGGGCCGGGCAGTGCCCAGGCCGAGCCGTCCGAACCGGTGAGCACCACCGTCGGCGACATCACCGGGTTCTCCGCCGAAGGGCCCGTCTACCACCTGAGGGCCGGCAAGGCCGAGGCCCGCGTCAGCTTCGTCTCCGCCGAGACCTTCCGCATCGAACTCGCCCCGGACGGCACGTTCGCCGACCCGACCGGTGACGACATCGTGCTGCCCCAGGGCGCCCCGCCACGAACCAGCTGGAAGGACCGCGGCGACCGCTACGACCTCTCCGCGAGCGGCGGCGTCACCCTGCGGGCCTACAAGTCGCCCCTGCGGTTCGCGCTGCACCGGGCCGACGGCAGCCAGGTCTGGTCCGAGGCCAAGGGGCTGAGCTGGGACGGGGAGAAGACCACCCAGACCCTCGCCCGCGGTGCCGACGAGCAGTTCTACGGCGCCGGGATGCAGAACGGCCGCGGCAACACCTCGCACCGCGGCAAGACCGTCGAGGTCGGCGTCGACTACAACTGGGACGACGGCGGCCACCCCAACTCGGTCCCGTTCTACCTCTCTTCCGCCGGATACGGCGTCTACCGCAATACCTACGCGCCCAACACCTACGCCTTCACCGACCCGGTGACGACGAGCGCGCGGGAACAGCGCTTCGACGCCTACTACTTCGCCGGTGACGCCAAGAACGTCATCGGCCAGTACACGAAGCTCACCGGCAAGCCCTTCCTGCCGCCCGTGTACGGCATGGAGATCGGCGACGCCGACTGCTACCTGCACAACGCCAACCGCGGCGAGCGGCGCACCCTGGACGCGCTGAAGGTCGCCGACGGCTACGTCGAGAACGACATGCCGAACGGCTGGATGCTCGTCAACGACGGTTACGGCTGTGGCTACGAGGACCTCGCCGAGACCGCCGAGGGCCTCCAGGACCGGCAGATGGAGCTCGGTCTGTGGACCGAGGACGGCATCGACAAGCTCGCCGACCAGGTGAAGGCGGGCCAGCGGGTCGCCAAGCTCGATGTCGCCTGGATCGGCGAGGGCTACAAGTTCGCCCTGGACGGCTGCAAGGACGCGTACAAGGGCATCGAGGACAACAGCGATGCCCGCGGCTTCACCTGGGCGCCGGAGAGCTGGTCGGGCGCCCAGCGCTGCGGAGTCCAGTGGTCCGGCGACCAGTCGGGCAGCTGGGAGTACATCCGCTGGCAGATCCCGACCTACGCGGGCGCCACGATGTCCGGACTCGCGTACACGACGGGTGACGTCGACGGCATCTTCGGCGGCAGCGCCAAGACGTACACCCGGGACCTCCAGTGGAAGATGTTCCTGGGTACGACGATGACCATGGACGGCTGGGCCGCGAACGACAAGCAGCCCTTCCGGTACGGCGAGCCGTACACCTCCGTCAACCGCGACTACCTGAAGCTGAAGGAGTCGCTGCTGCCCTACCAGTACTCGTACGCCCACGAGGCGACGAAGACCGGCGTCGGCATGGTCCGCCCGCTCGTCCTGGAGTACCCGGACGACCCGAAGGCGGCGTCGGACGCGGCGAAGTACGAGTTCATGTCCGGTGAGCACTTCCTGGTCGCCCCCGTCTACCAGGACGCCACCGAGCGCAGTGGGATCTACCTGCCGAAGGGCACCTGGACCGACTACTGGAGCGGCCGGACGTACCAGGGGCCGACCACCGTCGACCACTACAGTGCTCCGCTCGACACCCTCCCGCTCTTCGTGAAGGCGGGCGCCACCGTGCCGATGTGGCCCGGCATCCGCTCGTACAAGGACCGCACGGCGGGCTCACCGCTGGCCTGGGACGTGTATCCGCAGGGGACCTCGTCGTTCACGCTGTACGAGGACGACGGTGTGACCCGGCAGCACCGCGAGGGCAGGTACGCCACGCAGCGGGCCGTCGTGGACGCCCCGAGGAGCGGCGCGGGCGATGTCACCGTACGCATCGGGGAGAGCAGGGGGAGCTTCGCGGGCAAACAGAGCAGCCGCCCCTACGAGTTCACCGTGCACACCGGGTCCGCACCCACCTCGGTGAAGCTCGCGGGCAAGCTGCCGCAGGTGCGTTCGGCGGCGGACTTCGAGGCCGCGAAGCAGGGCTGGTGGTACGACCAGGACGACCGCGGCGGCGTGGTGAGGATCAAGACCCTGCCGCTGAGCACGGATCAGGCGTTCACGCTCACGCTGAAGGACGCCAGCGCCGTCGGCGGGAGGAAGCCCGGCGCGACGGCCGTCGTCTCCGCACCGGACGCACAGGAGGTGGGCGCAGGGGTGGCGGGCACCGTGTCCGTCGACGTCACCGCGGGCTCCGCGGACCTGACGGACACCACCGTCACCCTCGACGTCCCGGACGGCTGGCAGGTCACCCCGGCCGCGTCCGGGGTGCGGATACCGGCGGGCACCACCCGGCGGGTCGAGGTGGCGGTCACCCCGGCGCGGGACGCCACGGCGGGCGAGGCGCGGATCACGGCGCTCGCCCGCTACCGGTCGGCGGGCGAGGCCCGAACGGCCGTGCAGCGCCTCGCCGTCGGAGTGATGCCACCGCCCCCGGCCGGGGAGGCCTGGGCGAGCGACCTGGTCTGGCTCAGGTCGGCCAACGGCTACGGGCCCGCGGAGCGCGACCGCTCCAACGGTGAGTCCGGGGCGGCGGACGGGCACACGCTGACCCTGGCGGGGAAGACGTACGAGAAGGGGATCGGCACCCACGCCGACTCCGACATCGAGGTCTATCTCGGCGGCCGCTGCACCGCGTTCACCGCGGACGTGGGCATCGACGACGAGATCAACGGCTACGGCGAGGTGGCGTTCTCCGTGGAGGCCGACGGCAAGGTGCTGTGGACCTCTGCGAAGCTGACCGGCGCCTCGGCCACGGTGCCCGTCGACGTGAGCCTCGACGGTGCGCGGCATGTGCATCTGAAGGTCACGGACACCAACGGTTCCAAGACCGGTGACCACGGCGACTGGGCGGCTGCGAGGTTCAGCTGCGCCTGACAGGACTACGGGACCGGATACCGGTCCCGTAGGGACACAGGGGACACAGGGGCGCCGGACGGGATTCCTTCCCGCCCGGCGCCCCGATTGCGTTCGACCGTCGCCGGCCCCCGGACCGATCAGTCCTCCGTGGTGTCCCCGTCGTCCCCGGACGTGTCCGGGGCGTCGGGGGAGCCGTCGGACGCCTTCCCGGTGCCGGCCGCCCCGCTGTCCCCCTTGCCGGGTGACGGCGGACGTACGGCCCCGGGATCACTTTCCGGGCCGCTCTCCGGACGCTGCGGCTTCGGCGGTCTCGTGCGACCGCTCGACGTGTCCCGCAGATAGGACACGTCGCCGCTCTCCGTGGCGTGGCCGCCCGGTCCCTGGCCGGGACCTCCCACATCCCGGCGCCTGAGATACCGCTCGAACTCCCGGGCGATGGCCTCGCCGGACGCCTCGGGCAGCTCCGCGGTGTCCCGCGCCTCCTCCAGCGTCTGCACGTACTCGGCCACCTCGCTGTCCTCGGCGGCCAGTTGGTCGACGCCGAGTTGCCACGCGCGGGCGTCCTCGGCCAGCTCGCCCAGCGGGATCCGCAGCCCGAGCAGGTCCTCCAGACGGTTCAGCAGGGCGAGCGTCGCCTTCGGGTTGGGCGGCTGCGACACGTAGTGCGGCACCGCCGCCCACAGGCTCACCGCAGGCACTCCGGCATGCGTACACGCCTCCTGGAGGATGCCGACGATGCCGGTCGGGCCCTCGTACCTGGTCTCCTCCAGATCCATCGTCCTGGCCAGATCCGGGTCCGACGTGACCCCGCTGACCGGCACCGGCCTGGTGTGCGGGGTGTCGCCGAGCAGCGCCCCCAGGATGACGACCATCTCGACGCCCAGCTCATGGGCGAAACCCAGGATCTCGTTGCAGAACGAGCGCCAGCGCATCGAGGGTTCGATGCCGCGGACCAGCACCAGATCGCGGGGCTTGTCCCCGCCGATACGGACCACGGAGAGCCGTGTGGTGGGCCAGGTGATCTTGCGAACCCCACCGTCCAGCCACACCGTGGGCCGGTTGACCTGGAAGTCGTAGTAGTCCTCGGCGTCGAGCGCCGCGAACACCTCGCCCTTCCATTCCCGGTCCAGATGTCCGACCGCTGTGGAGGCGGCGTCACCGGCGTCGTTCCAGCCTTCGAACGCGGCCACCATGACCGGGTCGATCAGCTCGGGTACCCCCTCGAGCTCGATCACCCAGGCCTCCTTCCGAAGTTTCCTTGCGTACAGACCAACCTTACGGCTTCCGCCCCCTCCCCCTGCAGTCCGTTTGCATGGGCGGGCGAACCGTGCAAGGTCCTGGATTCATCCGAGCTGTACTGGGGAAACGCGCTGAGTCACCGCTCGAACCCGGACTCATGTACGCCCCGGCGCACATGAGTCGGACCCTCCCGGACACCGAGGGCGCCGGTGGAACGCGGTCCGCCGTCCGCCGGCCCGCCCGTCACAGCGTCGAGCGCAGCCATTGCTCCACACTCGCCACATGCACCGTGGCCCAGGAGCGGGCCGCCTCGGCGTCCCGGTCCCGCAGCGCCGCGAGAATCGCCCGGTGCTCGTGCAGGGTGCGGCTGACCGCGTCCTCCTGGGTCAGCCCGCGCCAGACCCTGGCCCGGGTGGTCGGCCCGGAGAGCCCGTCCAGCAACGAGCACAGGACGGAGTTCCCGGACGCCTGGACGATCCCGCGGTGGAACTCCAGATCGCCGGCGACCAGCTCCTCCACCGAGGGGTCGGCACCCAGAGCGTCCAGCTGGGCGTCCAGCGCGTCCAGTTGGGAATCCTCGATCAGCCGAGCCGCCATCGCCGTGGCCGCCGGCTCCAGGATCCTGCGGACCGCGAGGAACTCCAGCACGGTGTCGTCGCGGTGGAAGTCCACCACGAAGCTCAGGGCCTCCAGCAGCAGCTGCGGATCCAGGCTGGTCACATAGGTGCCGTCGCCCTGGCGCACGTCGAGGATCCGGATCAGGGACAGCGCCCGCACCGCCTCGCGCAGCGAGTTGCGTGACAGGCCGAGCTCGGCCGCGAGTTCGCTCTCCTTGGGGAGCCGGTCGCCGGGCCGCAGGGCGCCCGAGACGATCATTCCCTTGATCTTCTC
Source organism: Streptomyces sp. NPDC056452 (assembly GCF_042796085.1). NCBI lineage: Bacteria > Bacillati > Actinomycetota > Actinomycetes > Kitasatosporales > Streptomycetaceae > Streptomyces > Streptomyces sp. NPDC056452. The sequence goes on along the minus strand of NZ_JBHTRI010000024.1, from coordinate 24,346 downwards.
GATCGCTTCGTCGGTGACGGCCATGGTGGGCCTCCTCGCGCACACAAGACATCCGATGTATACCCCCATTATGTGGCCCTCGGCCCGTGGTACGGCCACTCGCGGGCCGCAAAGGCCCCGGGCGTGCTCCACGAAGAGCCGGTGGAGGGCACTCGCCGCGTGAGACGGAGCCCGAGCCCGACCGCGGTGCTCGCCCCGTGGACACCCACTCGACTGCCGGCGACGTGGATGGCTAGTCTGACGGGCATGAAGGACCGACGGAATCTCACACAGCGACGTCACATCGACCTCGCACGTGTTGCCAGTTCCTTCTGTTGTCGCGAAGTCTGAGGACCCCTCCTTCGCGCGCTGTCCCCTGCCCTCCTGAACAGGACGGGCCGGCCCGTTCCCGGGAGCCTCTCCGCCGGTGACCCGGCCTTCCCCGCCGACGCCCGTTCCGCCTCGGGCCGGCCCGGCGCCGTGTGCCGCTCCGTCCCGCTCCGTGCCGTCCGGCGCGGGTCCGTGCGCAGTCCTGCCCGCACCGCCCCACGAGAAGAGAACCCATGGCCACCGTCCTGTCCGTCTCGGGAAGCCCCTCCGCCACCTCGCGCACCGCCCGGCTGCTGCGCCACGTCGACGACCGCCTGGCCGGACAGGGCCACACGGTCATACCGTTCGACGTCCGCACGCTGCCCGCGGACGCCCTGCTCCGCGCCGACTTCGGCCATCCGGCCGTGGTGGGCGCCATCGAACTGTTCGCGCGGGCCGACGGCGTCGTCATCGGCACGCCCGTCTACAAGGCCGCGTACTCGGGGCTGCTGAAAGCCCTTCTCGACCTGCTGCCGCAGTCCGCCCTCGCCGGGAAGACCGTCCTGCCGCTGGCCACCGGAGGCAGCACCGCCCACGTGCTGGCCATCGACTACGCGCTGCGCCCGGTGCTCAGTTCGATGGGCGCGGCCCACATCACCCAGGGCTGGTTCGTCCTGGACCGGCACCTCACGGTGTCCGCCGACGGGGCACTCACCGTCGACGCGACGGACGCCGAGGCGCTGGACCGGATCGTCGACGGTTTCTCGGCCGTGCTGGAGCGCACCGCACCGGTGGCAGTCCATGGCTGAGATCATCCGCGACGACGCCGAGGCCCTGAAGAAGGCTGCCGAACTGGCCGCGGAGTTCCGCGACGGCGCCTCGCGGCGCGACGCCGAACGCCTGCTGCCCCGCGCCGAACTGGAGAAGCTCTCGGCATCCGGCCTGCTGGCCGTGACCGTACCCGCGGACCACGGCGGCGCGGACGTCAGTGCCCTCACCCTCGCCCACGTCTTCCGGCTGCTCGCCTCGGCCGACGCGAGCCTCGCCCAGATCCCGCAGAGCCACTTCGCGTACGTCAACGTGATCCGCAGGCAGGGCACCCGCGAGCAGCAGGCCTTCTTCCACGCGGAGCTGCTGGCCGGCAAGCGGTTCGGCAACGCCCAGTCCGAGGCGGGGACCAGGCACGTCCAGGACATCCGCACCCGGCTGGAACCCGCCCCCGACGGTTCGTACCTGCTGACCGGCGTGAAGAACTACGCGACCGGCGCGCTCCTAGCCGACTGGATCCCCGTGCTCGCCCGCGGAGCCGAGGACAAGCTGTACGTCGCCCTTGTCCCCGCCGGCGCACCCGGCGTCACCGTCGTCGACGACTGGGACGGCATGGGTCAGCGCACCACCGCGAGCGGCACCGTACGCCTGGACGGTGTTCGGGTGCCCGCCGACCGGGTGTTCGCACACCATCTGACCTTCGAGGGACCGCAACTGCACGGTGCCGCAGCCCAGTTGGTGCACGCGGCGATCGACGCGGGAATCGCCGCCGGTGCGCTGGCCGAGGCAGCGGACTTCGTACGGACGAAGAGCCGTCCCTGGTTCGAGAGCGGGTACGACACCGCGGCCGAGGACCCGTTGCTCATCCAGCGGTTCGGCGAACTCGACCTTCGGGTGCGGGCCGCCGACGCGCTCCTGGACACCGCTGCCCGTGCCGTGGACACCGCGCAGGCCACCCTGACCGACGAGACCGCCGCCGCGGCGTCGCTCGCCGTCGCCGCAGCCAAGGCGTACGCCGCGAGCGCCGCAGTCGAGGTCGCGGGAGCCCTGTTCGAGGTGGCCGGCACCCGCTCGGCCCTCGACTCGCTCAACCTGCACCGGCACTGGCGCGACGCCCGCACCCACACCCTCCACGACCCGGCCCGCTGGAAGATCCAGCACCTCGGCCGCCATGCCCTCAGCGGCACCCGACCGCCCCGCCACGGCCTGCTGTGACACCCCCGAACGGAGATCACCGGTGACCCTCACCTTCCACTGGTTCCTGCCCACCAACGGCGACAGCCGCCACGTCGTCGGAGGCGGTCACGGCACCCCCGTCACCGCGGCGGGCGGCGACCGCCCGCCCACCGTCCGCTACCTCGCGCAGATCGCCCGTGCCGCCGAGGACCTCGGCTTCGAAGGGGTGCTGACCCCCACCGGCGCCTGGTGCGAGGACGCCTGGCTGACCACGGCCATGGTCAGCCAGCACACCGAACGCCTGAAGTTCCTGGTCGCCTTCAGGCCCGGTTTCCTCTCGCCCACCCTCGCCGCGCAGATGGCCTCCACCTACCAGCGCCAGACCGGGGGCCGGCTGCTGCTCAACGTGGTGACGGGCGGGGAGAGCCATGAGCAGCGCGCGTACGGGGACTTCCTCGACAAGGACGCGCGTTACGCACGGACCGGAGAGTTCCTGGAGATCGTCCGGGACCTGTGGGACGGCAGGACGGTGGACATGAAGGGCGAGCACCTCACCGTCGAGGACGCCCGGCTCACCCGGGTTCCCGACCCGGTGCCCGAGGTGTACTTCGGCGGTTCCTCGCCCGCCGCCGGTGTGGTCGCCGCCCGCCACGCGGACGTCTACCTCACCTGGGGCGAACCGCCCGCCCAGGTCGCGGAGAAGATCGCCTGGATACGCGCGCTCGCCGAGCGTGAGGGCCGCACCCTGCGCTTCGGCATCCGCCTCCACGTCATCGCACGTGACACCTCCGAGCGGGCCTGGGCCGAGGCGGACCGCCTCCTGGCGGGCTTCGACCCCGCCACCGTGCGCTCCGTCCAGGAGGGCCTGGCCCGCAGCGAGTCCGACGGGCAGAAGCGGATGCTCGCCCTGCACGGCGGCGGCCGCGACGGCCTGGAGATCCACCCCAACCTGTGGGCGGGCATCGGCCTGGTCCGGGGCGGTGCGGGCACCGCGCTCGTCGGCAGCCACGAGGAGGTCGCCGAGCGCATCGAGGAGTACCACCGGCTCGGCATCGACGAGTTCATCCTCTCCGGGTACCCGCACCTGGAGGAGGCGTACTGGTTCGGCGAGGGCGTCCTGCCCCGGCTCGCCGCCCGGGGCCTGTGGGCCCACCCGGACGGTCCGGCCGACCCCGGCCCCGCCCAGGTCCCCTTCGCGAAGGCCCCCGCAGGGGCCTGAGGCCCGGTGCCCCGTGCCCCGCGCGGGCCCGGGGTCACTCCCAGAGCGTGGAGGGCGCCTCGCGTCGCAGGACCGGGGCGACCTCCTCGGCGAACCGCTGCAGGGTCTCCAGCTGTTCGCCGTGCGGCAGTCCGAAACCGTCCACGGTGATCGACTGCAGGTCGTGCCGGTACACCGAGTGGTAGCCGAGGACCTTGTCGATGATCTGCTGCGGGGACCCGATGAGCTGCGGCCCGTTCGCGATCGCGTCCTCGATCGTGCGGAACGGGGTGTTGTAGCCGGCCCTGCCCTCCAGGTGCGGTTTGAACGACTGGGCGACCCTGGCCTCGTAGAGATCCTTGTAGCGCTCGACGGCCCGCTGCGAGCTGTCCGCGATCAGCAGCCCGCCCGACCCCGCCGCCACCCGCGCGTCGGCCGGGTCGTGTCCGTACGCCTCGAACCGTTCCCGGTAGTGGGCGATGAGCCGGGCGTACGCCTCACGGGGCTGGATCGCATTGGCCGTGAAGAGCGGATCGCCGTGCTTCGCCGCGAGCTCGGGGGAGTTGAGGCTGGTCGCCGAGCCGTGCCAGACGCGCGGCAGCCCGGCGTACGGACGCGGCACGGTCGTCACGTTCTTCAGGGACGGACGGAACTCGCCCTCCCAGTCGACCCCTTCCTCCGCCCACAGCCGCCGCAGCAGCTCGTACTTCTCCTTCTGCAGATCCCACTGCCGCTCCTCGTCGAGCCCGAACAGATCGAAGTGCCCGGCCTCCGCACCCTTGCCCACGACGAGCTCGATCCGGCCGCGCGATATCTGGTCGAGCGTCGCGAAGTCCTCCGCGACCCGCACCGGATCGAGGATCGCGACAACCGTGACCCCGGTCAGCAGCCTGATGGTGTTCGTACGTGCGGCCAGCGCGCCCAGCACCACGCCGGGACTGGAGGAGAGGAACGGCCCGGCGTGCCGCTCCCCGACCGAGTAGGCGTCGAAACCGAGGCGCTCCGCCGCCGTCGCGGTCTCGATCACCTCGTGGAACCGGTCGGCGGCGGAGGGGAGTTCACCCGTCAGCGGATGCGGGGCGTGCCCGATGAGGGAGAGTACGGAGAACTTCACGAGGACCGTTCCTTCCGTTGTACGTGGAGAGACCGAGCGTCAGACCCCGGCCAGACCGAGGTGGCCGCGCAGGGTCAGGGCGGTGTACTCGGTGCGGAAGAGCCCGCGCCGCTGCAGGACGGGCACCAGGCCGGCGGTGATCGCGTCGAGGTCGTCGGGGAGTACGGCGGGCCGCAGCCGGAATCCGTCGGCGCCCCCTTCGCGGAACCACTCCTCCAGGAGGTCGGCCAGACCTTCCGGAGTGCCGGTGAAGACCGCCGCGTCCGAGGCGAACGGCGCGCCCGCGGCCTCGTCCAGCCGTGCCAGGCGCTCGTCGGCCGCCTCCTGGCCGGAGCCCAGTACGACCTCGAGGTCGGCGAAGACCCGCAGCGCCCCCACGGGGCGTCCGGCTTCCTCCCGCAGAGCCTCGACCTCCTTGCGGATGGTGACGAGACCGGCGGTGTCCTTCGGAGTCACGAACACGACATCGGCATGGGCGGCTGCCAGCCGGTAGGGGATCGTGGCGTGCGCGAGCACCGCCAGCGGCGGCCGGCCCTGCACGGGGCGCACGGCGGTGCCCCACGCCTCCGTCGCCGCGTCCAGGAACTCGCCTGCCCGCCCGAACAGTTCGGCCACCTCGCGGTCACCCTCGGGAGTCCCGTACTGCGCCACCAGCCGCGCGAGCTCGGCGGTGCTCGTCGCCGCGCGCGGCCGTACTCCCGCCCGCCCCGCACTGAGATGGTCGAGCGTCGCGATCCGCGCGGCCCACGCCTCGGGGTCACCCGTCGTGGGACCCAGCGGGACGAGCCCGATCCGGTCGGTGACGGTGGCCGCCAGCGCGAGCAGCAGGGCGGAGTCGAGCCGCCCGGGGCCGTCCTCCACGGTGATGAAGTCCAGCAGCCCCGCCTCGGCACCGCGCACCAGTGAGGCGTAGGCCTCGGGCGTGAACGGCCGTGCGGGCGCGGCGGGATGGGACCCGGCACCGTTCAGTGCCACCGACAGACGGAAACCCTCGTGTGCGGTCATCCCTCCACTGTCCCCGCGTCACATTGCACGCGTATGGCGGCTGTGTGGCACGTCCTGGGAGGCATGCCACAGGGGGCGGCTCCCCCCGGAGCCGCCCCCTGTGTTCCGTACCCGCCGTCAGTGCCTGTCGGCCAGCACGTCCTCGACCTGGGCCCGGATCCCGTCCGTCGCCAGACCGCGGATCGTGAGCGTCGTCCGGCGACGCAGCACATCGTCCGCCGTCTCGGCCCACTCGCGGTCACGCGCGTACGCGACCTGTGCCCAGATCTCCGGTGCGTCCGGGTGGATACGGGCCGCCAGCGCCGGGTTCTCGTTCGCCAGCCGCGCGATGTCGAAGGCGAGCGAGCCGTAGTGGGTGGCGAGGTGCCGTGCCGTGTCGGCAGACATCCGCGGACCGGGCGTGCCGCCGTCGACCATCAGGCGGTGCGCGACCGCGTTGGGGTTCGCGATGCCGGGGAGCGGCAGCTTCCGCGGCAGCCGCGACATCGGCTCCATGTCCTCGGTGAGGGGGTGCCCGGGCAGCGCGGCCAGCTTGTTCATCACCGTACGGCCGATGTGGCGGAACGTCGTCCACTTGCCGCCCGCGACCGACAGCATGCCCCCGCGGCCCTCCGTCACGACGGTCTCCCGCTTCGCCTTGGACGTGCCGCCGGGACCGCCCGGCAGGACGCGCAGGCCCGCGAAGGAGTACGTGATCAGGTCGCGTGACAGCTGCTGGTCGCGGACGGAGAACGCCGCCTCGTCCAGGATCTGCGCGGTGTCCTTCTCGGTGACCGCGACATCGGCCGGGTCGCCCTCGTACTCCTCGTCGGTCGTGCCGAGCAGCAGCATGTCCTCCCACGGCAGCGCGAACGTGATCCTGTACTTGTCGATCGGTGTGGCCAGCGCGGCCTTCCACGGGCGGGTGCGCTTGAGGACCAGGTGCGCGCCCTTGGACAGCCGTATGGAAGGAGCCGCGTCCGGGTTCTCCATCTTCCGCAGGTGGTCGACCCACGGGCCGGTGGCGTTCAGCACGAGACGCGCGTCCACACCGAACTCCGTGCCGTCCTGACGGTCCTCCAGCTCGGCCCCGGTGACCCGGCCCCGGGTGAAGCGCAGTCCGGTCACCGCGGCGTGGTTGAGGACGACGGCGCCGGCGTCGACGGCCGCGCGGACCGTCATCAGCGCCATCCTGGCGTCGTTCATCTGGTCGTCGCCGTAGACCGCGACGGCCTTCAGGTTGTCCGTACGCAGCTCGGGCACATCACGCTGTGCCCTCGCCGGGCTGATCACATGGCCGACGCCGTCCCCGAACCCGGACAGTGCCGAGTAGGCGAAGACGCCTGCCCCGAGCTTGGCCGCCCCGTGCGGCCCGCCCTTGTAGACGGGGAGGTAGAAGGTGAGCGGGTTGGCCAGGTGCGGTGCGACCTGACGGGACACCGCGCGCCGCTCGAAGTGGTTCTCCGCGACCAGCTTCACCGCGCCGGTCTGCAGGTAGCGCAGACCGCCGTGGAGGAGCTTGGAGGAGGCGGAGGAGGTGGCGCCGGCGAAGTCGCCGGCGTCCACCAGGGCCACCCGCAGTCCGGACTGCGCGGCGTGCCAGGCGGTGGAGATGCCCAGGATGCCGCCGCCGATCACCAGGAGGTCGTACGTCGCCTTGGAAAGCTGCTCCCGGGTCTCGGCGCGGCTCGGAAGGGAGCCGGAGGCCGGATGCGTCCCGAGGGCGGGGACGCTCTGCAGGGTGGTCATGGTTGGTTACTCCTCGCCAGTGTTCTCGTCGAGCCAGCCCATGGACCGTTCCACGGCCTTGAGCCAGCTCTTGTACTCGCGGTCGCGGGTGGCCGCGTCCATACGGGGTGTCCACTCGGCGGCCCGGCGCCAGTTGGCGCGCAGCGCGTCGGTGTCCGGCCAGAAGCCGACGGCCAGACCGGCGGCGTAGGCGGCGCCGAGGCAGGTGGTCTCGGCGACCATGGGGCGCACCACGGGTGCGTCCAGGAAGTCGGAGAGCGTCTGCATCAGCAGGTTGTTGGAGGTCATGCCGCCGTCGACCTTGAGAGCGGTCAGCTCGACGCCGGAGTCCTTGGTCATGGCGTCGCTGATCTCGCGGGTCTGCCAGGCGGTGGCCTCGAGCACGGCGCGGGCGATGTGCGCCTTGGTCACGTACCGGGTGAGGCCGGCGATGACACCGCGGGCGTCCGGGCGCCAGTACGGGGCGAACAGGCCGGAGAACGCCGGCACGAAGTACGCGCCGCCGTTGTCCTCGACCGAGGACGCGAGCGTCTCGATCTCGGCCGCGGACTTGATCAGGCCCATCTGGTCGCGCATCCACTGCACCAGCGAACCGGTGACGGCGATGGACCCCTCCAGGGCGTACACCGCCTTCTGGTCGCCGATCCGGTACCCGACGGTCGTCAGCAGCCCGTTGTACGAGTTCACGGGCGTCTCGCCGGTGTTCAGCAGCATGAAGGTGCCGGTGCCGTACGTGGACTTGGCCTCGCCCTCGGCGAAACACGTCTGGCCGAACAGCGCGGCCTGCTGGTCGCCGAGCGCGGAGGCCACCGGGATGCCGTCGAGGACACCGCCCTTGGCGTGGCCGTAGACCTCTGCGGAGGAGCGGATCTCCGGCAGCACCGACGGGGGGATGTCCATCGACCGGACGATCTCGTTGTCCCACTGCATCGTGTGCAGGTTCATCAGGAGGGTGCGCGAGGCGTTGGTGACGTCGGTGACGTGGACGCCGCCGTCCGTGCCGCCTGTCAGGTTCCAGATGACCCAGGAGTCCATGGTGCCGAAGAGGATGTCGCCCCGGTCGGCGCGCTCGCGCAGTCCCTCGACGTTGTCGAGCAGCCAGCGGACCTTGGGGCCCGCGAAGTACGAGGCGAGCGGCAGTCCGGTCTGGCGGCGGAAGCGGTCCTGGCCGACGTTGCGGCCGAGTTCCTTGCAGAGCACGTCGGTGCGGGTGTCCTGCCAGACGAGGGCGTTGTGGACGGGCTCACCGGTGTTCTTGTCCCAGAGCAGGGTGGTCTCGCGCTGGTTGGTGATGCCGATCGCCTTGACGTCGGCGGAGGTGATGCCGGCCTTGACGATGGCGCCGGCGACGACCTCCTGGACGTTCTCCCAGATCTCGGTCGCGTTGTGCTCGACCCAGCCCGGCTTGGGGAGGATCTGCTCGTGCTCCTTCTGGTCGACGGAGACGATCCGGCCGTCCTTGTCGAAGACGATGCAGCGACTGGACGTGGTGCCCTGGTCGATGGCCGCGATGAACGGTCCGGTGGTGTGTGCGTCGGTCACGGTGTGCTCCCGGAGGTCTGTGGTGTCGAGGGTTACGGCTCAGGCGAAGGCGAGGTTGTAGAGCCCGCCCGCGAGGGCGGCGCCTACGAGAGGTCCTACTACCGGTACCCAGGCGTAGCCCCAGTCGGAACCGCCCTTGTTCGGCAGTGGCAGCAGCGCGTGCACGATACGCGGACCGAGGTCGCGAACCGGGTTGATCGCGTAGCCGGTCGGACCACCGAGCGAGAGACCGATTCCGACGACCACCAGAGCGGTGATCAGGACACCGAGCGTCCCGAGGCCCTTGCCCTCGTTGTTGAGGCCCTGGGTGAGGATCGCCAGGATCAGCACGGCGGTGGCGATGACCTCCGTGACGATGTTCTGTACGACGTTGCGGATCTCCGGACCCGTGGAGAAGATCCCGAGCACGGGGCCTGCCGCCGGAGCGGCCGACTGGTCGACCATGCCCTCCTCGGCAGGCTCGCCCTTCAGGATCTCCGGGTCGTTGAGGTGTGCGTGGAACTGCCCGTAGTACACGGCCCAGACCAGCACCGCGCCGATCATCGCGCCGAGCAGCTGGGAAGCGAAGTACAGGGGCACCTCGCTCCACGGGGTGCCGCCCTGAATCGCGAGGCCGATCGTGACCGCCGGATTGAGGTGGGCGCCGGACACGCCGGCGGAGAGATAGGCGCCGGTCAGTACGGCGAAGCCCCACCCGAAGGTGATGGCCAGCCAGCCGGCGTTCTGCGCCTTCGAGCGCTTGAGCGTGACGGCGGCACAGACACCGCCGCCGAGCAGGATGAGTATGGCGGTACCGATGGTCTCGCCGATGAAGATGTCGGAGCTGGACACCCGCGACTCCTTTGTCCTTCGTCCAGGGGAAGGCGAAACACCGGTTCTCTCCGGTGGATCGCGCCCCAGGTGGGTACCCATCAGTAAGGGCACGCCACCTGTAAGGGCTTGACCGGCCCTCGGCACTGTCACACCCTAACGTGTATTGCCGTTAGGTGTTCGGCAATGCCGACCGGTGAACGGCAATGTTTCTCCCCAATGAACGACGCGTCAAGAGTTCTGTGGCTCGGGACCGGGTGCGGGACTCGATCGTTACCGACGGCGCGGCGCGGACTCAGAAGCGCCCGGCACCCAGATCCCGGGAGACGGCACGGGCGCAGTCGCGCACCGCGGCGATGAGCTCGGGACGCAGGTCGCCGCCGGGGCTGACCCGCTCCACGGCGCCCGTCACGGCCACGGCGCCCACGGGCATCCGCCGCCGGTCGTGAATGGGGGCGGCCACCGCGGACACCCCCTCCCAGGTCTCTTCCACGTCGGAGGCCCAGCCCTGCGCCCGGATCAGGTCGAGCAGCGACTCGAACTCCTCCTCGCCGGTGACCGTGCGTGGCGTGAAGGGCCGGCGCTCCACCTCGACGACCTCGCTGTGTGCCACGGGGTCGTAGGCGGAGAGCACCTTGCCGAGGGCCGTGGAGTGCAGCGGCTGCATGGCCCCGACCTCCAGGACCTGGCGGCTGTCGTCGGGCCGGAAGACGTGGTGGACGATCAGGACGCCGTGCTGGTGCAGCACGCCCAGGTGGACGCTCTCGCCGCTGGAACGGGCCAGGTCGTCGGTCCAGACGAGGGCGCGGGCCCGCAGCTCGTGCACGTCGAGGTAGCTGTTGCCCAGGCGCAGCAGTTCGGCGCCGAGCTGATAGCGCCCGGAGGCGGCGTCCTGCTCGACGAAGCCCTCGTGCTGCAGGGTGCGCAGGATGCCGTGTGCGGTGCCCTTGGCCAGCCCCAGCGAGGAGGAGATGTCGGACAGTCCGAGCCGACGCTCGCCGCCCGCCAGCAGACGCAGCATCGCCGCTGCCCGCTCGAGCGACTGGATGTTCTTGGCCATCGCGCCGTACTCCTCCACCTCGGTTCGACAATGCTGAACACTATCGGTCGATGCCGACCTCTGTCCGGTCGGTAGAAGATTCTGCGTCACCGCGCGACCGGGCCCGTTCCCCGCACAGCATGCAGTCCGCCCCGTGGGACGCAATGACCGGGCCGGGCCCCGCCCGGCTACGCTGGCGGCGTGCCCTCCTCCGCAGAAGGGCGCAAAGCCGACAGCCGTCGCATCCCAGGGAGAACATCCATGGCCTCGTTGCCGACCCCCGCCGCTGACAGCCGCACCCGAGCCGCAGCCCTCCGCGAGGCGCTCGCCACCCGTGTGGTGGTGGCCGACGGTGCCATGGGCACGATGCTGCAGGCCCAGGACCCCACTCTCGAGGACTTCGAGGACCTGGAGGGCTGCAACGAGATCCTCAACGTCACCCGGCCCGACATCGTCCGTTCGGTGCACGAGGAGTACTTCGCCGTCGGCGTGGACTGCGTCGAGACGAACACGTTCGGAGCAAACCTCGCGGCCCTGGGTGAGTACGACATTCCCGAGCGGGTCTTCGAGCTCTCCGAATCCGGGGCCCGTATCGCCCGTGAGGTCGCCGACGAGTTCACCGCCTCCACCGGGCAGCAGCGCTGGGTGCTCGGCTCGATGGGGCCGGGTACCAAACTGCCGACCCTCGGCCACGCCCCGTACGGCAAGCTCCGCGACGCCTACCAGCAGAACGCCGAAGGCATGATCGCCGGCGGCGCCGACGCGCTCCTGATCGAGACCACCCAGGACCTGCTGCAGACCAAGGCCTCCGTCATCGGCGCCCGGCGCGCCCTCGAAGCCACCGGCGCCGACCTGCCGGTCATCTGCTCCGTCACCGTCGAGACGACCGGCACGATGCTGCTCGGCTCCGAGATCGGCGCCGCCCTGACCGCGCTCGAGCCGCTCGGCATCGACATGATCGGCCTGAACTGCGCCACCGGCCCCGCCGAGATGAGCGAGCACCTGCGCTACCTCGCCAGGCACTCCCGCATCCCGCTCTCCTGCATGCCGAACGCGGGCCTGCCGGTGCTCGGCAAGAACGGCGCGCACTACCCGCTGTCCCCGGCCGAGCTCGCCGACGCCCAGGAGACCTTCGTACGCGAGTACGGCCTCTCCCTGATCGGCGGCTGCTGCGGGACGACGCCCGAGCACCTGCGCCAGGTCGTCGAGCGCGTGCGGGGCGTGGCCCCCACCGCCCGCGAGCCGCGCCCCGAGCCGGGCGCCGCCTCCCTCTACCAGACCGTCCCGTTCCGCCAGGACACCTCGTACCTGGCGATCGGCGAGCGTACGAACGCCAACGGCTCGAAGAAGTTCCGCGAGGCCATGCTCGATGCGCGCTGGGACGACTGCGTGGAGATGGCCCGCGACCAGATCCGCGAGGGCGCGCACATGCTCGACCTCTGCGTCGACTACGTCGGCCGCGACGGCGTGGCCGACATGGAGGAGCTGGCCGGACGCTTCGCCACGGCCTCCACGCTGCCCATCGTCCTGGACTCCACCGAGCTGCCCGTCCTGCGCGCCGGTCTGGAGAAGCTCGGCGGACGAGCGGTGCTCAACTCCGTGAACTACGAGGACGGCGACGGACCCGAGTCCCGCTTCGCCCAGGTCAGCGCGCTGGCCTCCGAGCACGGCGCCGCGCTGATCGCGCTGACCATCGACGAGGAGGGCCAGGCCCGCACCGTCGAGCACAAGGTGGCCATCGCCGAGCGCCTGATCGAGGACCTGACCGGGAACTGGGGAATCCACGAGTCCGACATCCTCATCGACACCCTGACCTTCACCATCTGCACGGGTCAGGAGGAGTCCCGCAAGGACGGCGTCGCCACGATCGGAGCAATCCGGGAGCTCAAGAAGCGCCACCCCGACGTCCAGACCACGCTCGGCCTCTCCAACATCTCCTTCGGCCTCAACCCGGCCGCCCGCGTCGTGCTGAACTCGGTGTTCCTCGACGAGTGCGTCAAGGCCGGCCTGGACTCCGCGATCGTGCACGCCTCCAAGATCCTGCCCATCGCGCGGCTGGAGGAGGAACAGGTCAAGGTCGCACTCGACCTCGTCTACGACCGGCGCGCCGAGGGCTACGACCCCCTCCAGCGGCTCATGGAGCTGTTCGAGGGCGTCAACATGAAGTCGATGAAGGAGGGCAAGGCCGAGGAGCTCCTGGCCCTGCCGCTGGACGAACGGCTGCAGCGCCGCATCATCGACGGTGAGAAGAACGGTCTGGAGGCGGACCTCGACGAAGCCCTGCAGACCCGCCCCGCGCTCGACATCGTCAACGACACCCTGCTCGCGGGCATGAAGGTCGTCGGCGAGCTCTTCGGCTCCGGGCAGATGCAGCTGCCGTTCGTGCTGCAGTCCGCCGAGGTCATGAAGACGGCGGTGGCCCACCTGGAGCCGCACATGGAGAAGTCGGACGCCGAGGGCAAGGGCACCATCGTGCTGGCCACCGTCCGCGGCGACGTCCACGACATCGGCAAGAACCTCGTCGACATCATCCTGTCGAACAACGGCTACAACGTCGTCAACCTGGGCATCAAGCAGCCCGTCGCCGCGATCCTGGACGCCGCCGAGGAGCACCGGGCCGATGTCATCGGCATGTCCGGTCTCCTGGTGAAGTCGACGGTGATCATGAAGGAGAACCTGGAGGAGCTGAACCAGCGCAGGATGGCGGCCGACTACCCGGTCATCCTGGGCGGTGCCGCCCTCACCCGGGCCTACGTCGAGCAGGACCTGCACGAGATCTACGAGGGCGAGGTCCGCTACGCCCGCGACGCGTTCGAGGGGCTGCGGCTGATGGACGCCCTCATCGCGGTCAAGCGGGGTGTCCCGGGTGCCACGCTTCCCGAGCTGAAGCAGCGCAGGGTGCCCAAGCGGGACGCCGCCGTGCTGGAGGTCGAGGAGCCGGAGGAGGGCGTGCGTTCCGACGTCTCCGTCACCAATCCGGTCCCCGAGCCGCCGTTCTGGGGCACCCGCGTGGTCAAGGGCATCCAGCTCAAGGAGTACGCCTCCTGGCTGGACGAGGGAGCCCTCTTCAAGGGCCAGTGGGGCCTCAAGCAGGCCCGTGCGGGCGACGGGCCGACGTACGAGGAGCTCGTGGAGACCGAGGGCCGCCCGCACCTGCGCGGCTGGCTCGACAAGCTCCACACCGAGAACCTGCTGGAGGCAGCCGTCGTCTACGGCTACTTCCCGTGCGTGTCCAAGGGCGACGACCTGATCCTGCTGCACGAGGACGGCTCGGAGCGCACCCGCTTCACCTTCCCGCGCCAGCGCCGCGGCCGCCGCCTGTGCCTCGCGGACTTCTTCCGCCCCGAGGAGTCGGGCGAGACGGACGTGATCGGCCTCCAGGTCGTCACGGTCGGCTCGAAGATCGGCGGGGCCACCGCCGAGCTCTTCGAGGCGAACTCCTACCGCGACTACCTGGAACTGCACGGGCTGTCCGTGCAGCTGGCCGAGGCGCTCGCCGAGTACTGGCACGCGCGGGTCCGCAGCGAGCTGGGCTTCGCCGGGGAGGACCCCTCCGAGGTCGAGGACATGTTCGCGCTGAAGTACCGCGGAGCGCGCTTCTCCCTCGGCTACGGGGCCTGCCCGGACCTGGAGGACCGGGCGAAGATCGCGGCGCTCCTGGAGCCCGAACGCATCGGGGTGAAGCTCTCCGAGGAGTTCCAGCTGCACCCCGAGCAGTCCACCGACGCGATCGTCATCCATCACCCCGAGGCCAAGTACTTCAACGCACGGTAGTCAGCTGTTCAACGCGCGGCAGGGCGCCGCTCCATGCGCCGTCCCCGCACGAGTCGTAGACTGGTCGGTCCAGTGCAGGCCGGTCGCCGTTCCCACCGGGAAGGCGGCCGGCCTTCTCGTCCCCCATGGAGGTGTACCGGATGACCAGTACGGTCCCCGCGTCCTTGACCCGTACGGCCGAAGGTTCCGCCCTGCAGGCCGTCCTGCTCGACATGGACGGCACCCTGGTCGATACCGAGGGATTCTGGTGGGACGTGGAGGCCGAGGTATTCGCCGACCTCGGACACCGCCTGGAGGAGTCCTGGCGTGACGTCGTCGTCGGCGGCCCGATGACCCGCAGCGCGGGGTACCTCATCGAGGTCACCGGTGCCGACATCGCCATCGAAGAGCTCACGGTGCTCCTCAACGACCGCTTCGAGAAGCGCATCGCACGGGGCGTGCCGCTGATGCCGGGCGCCGCACGCCTGCTCGCCGAGCTCGCGGCGCACAAGGTGCCCACCGCCCTCGTGTCCGCCTCGCACCGGCGCATCATCGACCGGGTGCTGGACTCGGTGGGGCACCACCACTTCGCCCTCACGGTCGCGGGGGACGAGGTCACCCGTACCAAGCCCCACCCGGAGCCGTACCTCGCGGCGGCCGCCGGATTCGCGGCCGACCCCCGGCGCTGCGCGGTCATCGAGGACACCGCGACGGGCGTCGCCGCGGCGGAGGCCGCCGGCTGCCGTGTGGTCGCCGTTCCGTCCGTCGCACCGATCGCCCCCGCGCCCGGACGCGTGGTGGTGCCCTCCCTCGAAGAAGTGGATCTCGCGTTCCTGCGTCGGCTGATCACGGAGCAGCCCCTGTAACGCAGGTTCATGTCAAGACTCCGTCAACAGTGCGGGCGTGAGCTTCGTCACGCGTCGTGACGTTCGGGCCCCTTCGGGATGGTTCCGAGCGTCCGATTCCGCAGCCCATGTGTCCCGGTTCATGAAGCGGTGTACGAATCATTCCCGAGCGTGACGTAGACGCGCGGTCATCTGTCATCACCGAGTGCATACGTGCCGGGATCGCCCCGGTCAAGCCCCTCCACGGCTCCCACTAACCTCGGTCATCTCACATGTCGGAATGAGGGAGAACGTCCAGATGAACCGCAAGACGCTGGTGCTGCCGGCCGTGATAGGCCTGCTCGCGCCCGTTCTCGCCGCCTGTGGCGGGTCGGACGACGGGGGCGATGCCATCGTTGTCGGGACAACGGACCAGTTCGTCGCCTCCAAGGACAACACCGCGCCGCTCGACCCGGCGATCGGCTACGAAGCAGGTGTCTGGAACGTCCTGCGCCAGACCGTGCAGACCCTGACCCACATCCCGCGCGGCGGCGGCGAGCCCGTTCCCGAGGCGGCCCAGAGCTGTGAGTTCACCGACACGGCGAACGAGAGCTACCGCTGCACACTGCGCGACGGCCTCACCTTCTCCGACGGCACGCCCGTCACGCCGGAGGACGTGAAGTACTCGATCCAGCGCGTCCTGGACATCAAGGACGAGAGCGGCCCGGTGGGCCTGCTCGCGAACATCGACACGATCGAGACCAAGGGTGCGAACCAGGTCGTCTTCCACCTGAGGACCTCGGACGCGACCTTCCCCTACAAGCTCGCCACGCCGCCCGCCGGGATCGTCCAGAAGGACAAGTACCCGGCGAAGGCCGCCCGCGACGGCTTCCAGGTCGACGGCTCGGGTCCGTACACCATGAAGCCCGAGGTCAAGGACGACCAGGTCGTCAAGGTCGTCTTCACCAAGAACCCCAAGTACAAGGGCGACCTGAAGGTCCTCAACGACAAGGTCGAGCTCGACCTCTTCCCCGACGCGGCGGCGATGGGCACGGCGCTCGAGGACAACGAGATCGACATGATGACGCGCACCATGTCGCCCGAGCAGTCCCAGCAGATGCTCGAGAAGCCGAAGGAAGGCATCGAGCTCACCGAGATGCCCGGCCTCGCCATCAGCTACCTCGCCTTCAACACCGAGGACCCGGTGGTGAAGGACAAGGCCGTGCGCCAGGCCATGGCCCAGGTCATCGACCGGGGGTCCATCGCGACGGGCGTGTACGGCAGCACCGCCGAGCCGCTCTACTCGCTGATCCCGTCCGGAGTCACCGGACACACCAACTCGTTCTTCAACAAGTACGGGGAGCCGAGCGTCACCGGGGCCGCGGAAACCCTGGAGAAGGCCGGTATCGACACTCCGGTGAAGTTCACGCTGAACTACACGACCGACCACTACGGTCCCGCCACCGCCTCCGAGTTCGAACTGCTGGCGAAGCAGCTCAACAGCTCCAAGCTCTTCGACGTCGACGTCGCGGGCACTCCGTGGTCCAAGTACCGCCCCGCTCAGAAGAAGGGCGACTACGCGGTCTACGGCATGGGCTGGTTCCCGGACTTCCCGGACCCGGACAACTACACGGCGCCGTTCCTCGACAAGAACAACTTCCTCAACTCGCCCTACGAGTCGGCGCTCGCCCAGGACACGCTCATTCCCCAGTCCCGCCGCGTGGCCGACCGCAGCGCCGCGTCCGGAACGTTCACGAAGCTCCAGGACATCGTGGCCAACGACGTCCCCGTCCTCCCGGTCTGGCAGGGCAAGCAGTACGTCGCCTCGCGCGACGGCCTGAACGGTGTGGAGTGGGCGGTCAACGCCTCGGCCGACCTGCAGCTCTGGGAGCTCGCGCGCGCCTGACGCGACACCTTGCACAACAGCGATGCGGTCCGGGGCCACCGCCCCGGACCGCATCGCTGTACGTACCGACTGTGCCGCCCCGGCTCACTGGGCGCCGGGACGCACCAGACCGCTCTCGTAGGCGTAGACGGCCGCCTGCACCCGGTCGCGCAGGCCCAGCTTCGTCAGCACGTGGCCCACATGCGTCTTGACCGTCGTCTCGCTCACGAACAGGTCGGCGGCGATCTCCGCGTTGGACAGGCCGCGCGCCACGAGCTTCAGCACTTCCACCTCGCGCTCCGTGAGCGTGTGCAGCGCGTCCGGGACGGCCTCCTCGCCCGACGGCAGATGGTCCGCGTACTTGTCGAGCAGCCGGCGCGTGATGCTCGGCGCCAGCATCGCCTCGCCCGCCGCCACCACACGGATGGCCTGCACCAGCTCATTGGCCGGGGCGTCCTTCAGGAGGAAGCCGCTGGCTCCGGCGCGCAGCGCCTCCACCACGTACTCGTCGAGATCGAACGTCGTCAGCACGAGGACCTTCGCCGGACCGTCCCGGCCAGGGCCGGTGATCTGACGGGTCGCCTCGACACCGTCCATCCGCGGCATCCGGATGTCCATGAGCACGACATCGGGCTGCAGCGCCCGCACCTGGTCGATGGCCTGCAGACCGTCACCGGCCTCACCGACCACCGCAAGATCGCCCTCGGCCTCCAGGATCATCCGGAAACCGGTGCGCAGCAGTGGTTGATCATCGACCAGTAGGACGCGGATAGCCACGGAATCTCCTTAAGGGCCTTCGAGGGCCACCGGTTGGCCGGCCTCTGCCCGGACCGGCTCCATTCTGCCCTGGACACCTTCCTCCGACTCCGCAGGGCGTACCGACAGGGGATACACCGGGGGAGTCCCACCGAACTCGGGACAGACCGCACGGTGATCGCACCAGCCGCAGAGCTTCGTCGGCCGCGGCCGCCACTCGCCCGTCTCCGTGGCCAGCCGGATCGCGTCCCACAGGGCCAGCAGCTTGCGCTCCACCCGCTCGAGGTCGGCCGGAACGGGGTCGTACGTCAGGACGTCACCGCTGCCCAGATAGACGAGCTGGAGGCGCCTGGGCACCACGTTCTTCAGACGCCAGATCACCAGGGCGTAGAACTTCATCTGGAACAGCGCGCCCTCCGCGTACTCCGGACGCGGGGCCTTGCCCGTCTTGTAGTCCACGATCCGGACCTCGCCGGTGGGAGCCACATCGATCCGGTCGATCACACCGCGCAGCCGCAGCCCCGAAGCCAGCTCCGTCTCGACGAACAGCTCACGCTCGGCCGGCTCCAGCCGGGTCGGGTCCTCCAGCGAGAACCACCGCTCCACCAGCTGCTCCGCCTCGCCCAGCCACCCGGCCAGACGCTCACCCTCGACGTCCCCGTCGAACAGCTCGGTCAGCTCGGGCTTCGACTCGAGCAGCCGGTCCCACTGACCGGGAATCAACGCCTTCGCCCTCGGCGCCGTACGGTCCCCCGCCGGGGAGTCGAACAGACGCTCCAGCACCGCATGCACCAGCGTGCCCCGGGTAGCCGCCTCACTGGGCTTCTCGGGCAGCTTGTCGATGACCCGGAAGCGGTACAACAAAGGGCACTGCATGAAATCGCTCGCGCGCGACGGCGACAGGGACGAGGGTGGCCGAGGCGGGCGCGGTACGGAGGTCATGTCGAAGACCCTACGACCCGCCACCGACACCGAGCGGCATACCATCGACCACAGAGCTCGCAGACTGCATGATCGTGGCAGGACGCCACCGACCGAAAGGACCCCGTGGACGAGAGCGGCGACAGCGGGCGCCCGAAGCCCGGCGCAGGGGGTTCCGACCCCGGCACCGGGCCGGA
Source organism: Streptomyces sp. NPDC056452 (assembly GCF_042796085.1). Lineage (NCBI taxonomy): Bacteria > Bacillati > Actinomycetota > Actinomycetes > Kitasatosporales > Streptomycetaceae > Streptomyces > Streptomyces sp. NPDC056452. Next base: position 5,342 of record NZ_JBHTRI010000024.1, on the reverse strand, counting down.
GAAAGGCAAGCCGCGCCGCCCCGCAGATCCGGGCGGCGGCCTCCTCATGGGCCGCCCCTTCGGTGTGCCCGTGTACGTGGCCCCCAGCTGGTTCGTCGTCGCCGCACTGATCACGTGGGTCTTCGGCGGTCAGCTCGACCGCGTACTGCCGGAACTCGGCGCCGCGCGCTACCTGGTCGCCCTGTTCTTCGCGATCGCCTTCTACGCCTCCGTGCTCGTCCACGAGCTCGCGCACACCGTCGCCGCCCTGCGCTACAAGCTGCCGGTCCGCCGCATCCAGCTCCAGTTCTTCGGCGGCGTCTCCGAGATCGAGAAGGAGTCGGAGACCCCCGGCCGCGAGTTCGTCCTCGCCTTCGTGGGGCCCCTGCTCTCCCTGGTGCTCGGCGCCCTCTTCTACATCCCCCTGCAGTTCGTCGAGGCCGGCACGGTCCCCGGGGTACTCCTCGCCGGACTGATGATCTCCAACCTGATCGTCGCCGCCTTCAACCTGCTGCCCGGCCTCCCCCTCGACGGCGGACGCATGCTCCGAGCCGTCGTGTGGAAGATCACCGGCAAGCCGATGAGCGGCACCATCGCCGCCGCATGGGTCGGCCGGGGCCTGGCAGTCGCCGTTCTCGTCGGCCTGCCCCTCCTCACCCACACCGGCGCCCTCGGCAACGCCACCAGCGAGATCAGCGGCTTCGAGACGGTGACCGACGCCCTGCTCGCCGCGATCCTCGCCGGAATCATCTGGACCGGCGCGGGCAACAGCCTGCGCATGGCCAGGCTGCGCGAGCACCTCCCGGACCTGCGCGCCCGCACCCTGACCCGCCGCGCGGTCCCCGTCGAGTCCGCCACGCCGCTCTCCGAGGCGCTGCGCCGTGCCAACGAAGCGGGCGCCCGCGCCCTCGTGGTCGTCGACGGACAGGGCAACCCCAAGGGCGTCGTCCGCGAGGCCGCCATCGTCGGAGTCCCCGAACACCGCCGCCCCTGGGTGGCCGTCAGCGGCCTCGCCCAGGACCTCACCGAGGGCATGAAGGTCCCCGCGGAACTCGCGGGCGAGGCCCTGCTGGACCGGCTCAAGGCGACCCCGGCCACCGAGTACCTGGTCGTCGAGGACACCGGCGAGATCTACGGAGTCCTCTCCACCGCCGACGTCGAACGCGCCTTCGTCGCGGCGATGGCCAGGCCCGCGGCCTGACCGTCCGCCACCGGGCACGCGGGCGGTCGAAAGTCCCCGGAAAGGCCCCCGAAATGGGGACCACGAAATACCGGTAGGCTGGCCGCATGTCCGAACCGACCGGTGCCGCCCGCCGTCGCGGCCCATTCAAAGTCGGGGACCAGGTCCAGCTCACCGACCCCAAGGGACGCCACTACACCTTCACGCTCGAGGCCGGAAAGAACTTCCACACCCACAAGGGTTCTTTCCCGCACGACGAGCTGATCGGTGCTCCCGAGGGCAGTGTTGTCCGTACCACGGGAAACGTCGCCTATCTCGCGCTGCGCCCCCTGCTCCCCGACTACGTCCTGTCCATGCCCCGCGGCGCCGCCGTGGTCTACCCCAAGGACGCGGGGCAGATCCTGGCCTTCGGCGACATCTTCCCCGGCGCCCGCGTCGTCGAAGCCGGTGTCGGCTCCGGAGCGCTCAGCACCTTCCTCCTGCGCGCCATCGGCGAGCAGGGCATGCTGCACTCCTACGAGCGCCGCGAGGACTTCGCCGAGATCGCCCAGCAGAACGTGGAGCGCTACTTCGGCTCTCCGCACCCCGCCTGGCAGCTCACCGTCGGCGACCTCCAGGACAACCTCTCGGACACCGACGTCGACCGCGTCGTCCTGGACATGCTCGCCCCGTGGGAGTGCCTCGAGGCCGTATCCAAGGCGCTCGTGCCCGGCGGCATCCTCTGCGCGTACGTCGCGACGACCACGCAGCTGTCACGGACCGTCGAATCCATCCGGGAGATCGGCTGCTTCGCCGAGCCGCAGCCCTGGGAGTCGATGATCCGCAACTGGCACGTCGAGGGCCTGGCCGTCCGCCCCGACCACAGGATGATCGGCCACACCGGCTTCCTGGTCACCGCCCGCCGCCTCGCGGACGGCGTCGAGGCGCCGCTGCGCCGCCGCCGCCCGTCCAAGGGCGCCTACGGCGAGGACTACAGCGGTCCCGGCAGCCGGAGCGGCTCCGCCACCCGCGACTGACCCGTACAACGCAGAGGCGCCGCCGCCGAGTTCCCCGAACCGACCCCGGGAGCCGGCAGGCGGCGCCTTTTCGTTGTCCGGGGCACCGGGCCGTGACCCCGCCGTTCCCCTGCGGTGTGAGGTGTGGCACGATGCTGGCCACCCCCCACCCGCCGACTTCCCGTCGGCCGCCGACTGTCCAGGCCTCCAGGAACCACAGGAGAGAAACCGCGTGCAGTCCTCCGCGCTCCCGGATCTCGCGCACACCGACACCAAGCCGGTGCACTGGCTCGCCACGGCCGCGGCCATGGCCGCCGTCGTCGCCGCGGCAGGTCTGCTCCAGCCGGACTCGGCCACGGCGACCGCCTCCGCGGCCGAGCACCGCACCAACGCCCAGCACGGTGCCGCGCCCGCCGCCGAAGCACCCGACCCGGCCGACGCCGACTTCCCGCTGGACTGCGGCACGGCCGGGTACACCGTGGCCGAACAGGCCGCCGGCGACCTCGACGGCGACACCAGGCCCGAGACCGTCGCCGTCGTGCACTGCGCCGCGGGTTCCGGCACACCGCCCAGCGGGGTCTACGTCCTGACACAGGCGAGCGGGGCCGCACCGCGGGTTGTGGCAACCCTGGTGGACCCCGCTCAGAAAATCACGGTCACGGACTTCGCGGTCCGTGACGGCCTGGTCGCCGCGACGCTCCTCGGCTACTCCTCGGCCGATGTGCCGCGCTGCTGCCCCGACGAGCAGGAGAGCGCCACCTGGCAGTGGAAGGGCAACGCGTTCATCAAGTCCGCCGGACCCGCCGGGGACACCGCGCTGAGCGCCTGAGCCGTTACGCCGCGTCCGGGCCGAAGACTTCCACGTTGTCCGAAACGCGACGTACATGAATACAGTCGCCCGGGCATTCCTTGGCCGAGTCCACCACGTCCTGGAGCAGCGGCAGCGGCACCGGGGTGGTCGCGCCCTTGTCCTGGAGGAGCTCGTCCTCGGAGCTCTTGACGTAGGCCAGACCGTCGATGTCCAGCTCGAACACCTCAGGTGCGTACTGCACGCAGATGCCGTCGCCCGTACAGAGGTCCTGGTCGATCCAGACCTCCAGGTCCTGCGTGTCACTGTTGCCCGGAGCGTCCTGCTGCGCGGTCATGTGTCCTGCCGTTCCCTGCGTATCTGCACCAATTGAAGCCAGCCCTGACGGGTGTTGAACGGTTCGACGATACAACCGGCAGCTTCCCGGTGCCGCAGGGTGGGTATTCCCTTGGCGTGAGGGAGAGCGCAAGGGTGAAGATCGGACACACCACCGGGTCTTTGTGATCTAGGGGTTTCAATCATCACCCACCCAGGTAGGGTCAGGAAGCGTCCAGCTCCCCTTGGAGGAGGTGAGGACCGTGGCAGCCCACGACGACGACATCAACCGCGGCATCCGGCCCGGGCGGGGGTCAGAAGACCCAGCCGGCCAGGTTGCCTATCTCGAGCAGGAAATCGCCGTCCTGCGACGTAAGCTCGCCGACTCTCCGCGTCATACGAGGATTCTCGAAGAGCGGATCGTCGAGTTGCAGACCAACCTGGCAGGCGTGTCCGCGCAGAACGAGCGGCTCGCCAATACACTCCGCGAGGCCCGCGACCAGATCGTGGCTCTCAAGGAGGAAGTCGACCGGCTTGCCCAGCCACCGGCCGGCTTCGGTGTCTTCCTGCAGGTCAACGAGGACGGCACCTGCGACATCTTCACCGGGGGCCGCAAGCTCCGGGTGAATGTGAGCCCCAGCGTCGAGATCGAAGGCCTCCGGCGGGGCCAGGAAGTCATGCTCAACGAGGCGCTCAACGTGGTCGAGGCCATGGAATTCGAGCGGGCCGGGGACATCGTCACCCTCAAGGAGATCCTTGAGGACGGCGAACGCGCCCTGGTCGTCGGGCACACCGACGAGGAGCGGGTGGTGAGGCTCGCCGAGCCTCTGCTGGACATCACCATCCGCCCCGGCGACGCCCTCCTGCTCGAACCCAGGTCCGGCTACGTCTACGAAGTGGTTCCCAAGAGCGAGGTCGAGGAGCTCGTCCTCGAAGAGGTTCCGGACATCGACTACGAGAAGATCGGCGGCCTGGGCGACCAGATCGAGCTGATCCGAGACGCGGTCGAGCTCCCCTACCTCCACCCGGACCTCTTCAAGGAGCACGAACTGCGCCCGCCGAAGGGCATCCTGCTCTACGGTCCCCCCGGCTGTGGCAAGACACTCATTGCCAAGGCCGTAGCCAACTCGCTGGCCAAAAAGGTCGCCGAGGTCACCGGACAGCCCGCGGGGAAGAGCTACTTCCTCAATATCAAGGGCCCCGAGCTCCTCAACAAGTACGTCGGTGAGACCGAGCGGCACATCCGTCTGGTCTTCCAGCGTGCCCGGGAGAAGGCGAGCGAGGGCACCCCCGTCATCGTCTTCTTCGACGAGATGGAATCCCTCTTCCGCACCCGTGGTTCCGGTGTCAGCTCGGACGTGGAGAACACCATCGTCCCCCAGCTGCTCGCCGAGATCGACGGTGTGGAGGGCCTGGAGAACGTCATCGTCATCGGTGCCTCCAACCGCGAGGACATGATCGACCCCGCCATCCTGCGGCCCGGCCGTCTCGATGTGAAGATCAAGATCGAGCGCCCGGACGCGGAGGCCGCGAAGGACATCTTCGCGAAGTACCTCACTCCTTCGCTGCCGCTGCACGCGGACGACCTCGCCGAGCACTCCGGCTCGAAGGAGGCCGCCGCCCACGCGATGATCCAGTCGGTCGTGGAGCGGATGTACACGGAGTCCGAGGAGAACCGCTTCCTCGAGGTCACCTACGCCAACGGCGACAAGGAAGTCCTGTACTTCAAGGACTTCAACTCCGGAGCGATGATTCAGAACATCGTGGACCGGGCAAAGAAAATGGCCATCAAGGCATTCCTCGAGCAGCGCCAAAAGGGCCTGCGCGTCTCCCACCTCCTCCAGGCATGCGTGGACGAGTTCAAGGAGAACGAGGACCTGCCCAACACCACGAACCCGGACGACTGGGCCAGGATTTCCGGAAAGAAGGGCGAGCGGATCGTCTTCATCCGCACACTCGTCACCGGAAAGCAGGGCGCGGACACCGGTCGCTCCATCGACACGGTGGCAAATACCGGACAGTACCTGTAAAACGCAGACCGGCTGCGGATGCCCGGCAGGGCATC